>JAITAY010000261.1 GCA_031283915.1 Tannerella sp. | reverse complement strand
GCCGATGAAGTGAAACCATGTCTCCGGATGATAGACTTGCGGCGGAGATTGAAATGCTTCCATATCGGCTTTCCCGAAAGGACGGTTGAGTTCCTCGCTCGAAGGAACAAAAGGCGGCGCCTGCGCCTGCTGCTGTTTTTGCGTGCACTGTATGCACATGATTGTGGCGCTTAAAACGGCCACCGTGATGAATTGTTTTATATTCTTCATATTGTTAAAATGTTTGGTTGTACTGAATACTGGTTATTGAATACTTGTATAAAAATTTGCCGTTGAATCGTTGATGTGATCGGTTTACATGATATAGACTGTTGCCGACTGCGTCGGGGAAGAATCCGTTGGACTGTGAAAACCGGAAAGATGTCTCAAAATCAAAAACTGCATGTAAACCAATACATCAAAGAACTCTCGATGTCCGCAATGCCGGACAATTCTTTTTCTATCTCCACATATAAATGAACGGGACTGGCAGGATGTTCCGCCAATCCCGTTGCAAAAATAATTAATATCCCGGATTTTGGGTAAGCGAACCCAGACTTTTGTCGATTTCCGCACGCGGAACAGGTAAAAGATAATGTTGTTCGCCAAAACTGCGCTCGGTAAGTACCGTTATCTCATACGTCTTGGAGCCGTCGGCCTGCTTCCGGATATTCATAGCCAGAAGCGGTTTGTTTTCGGTTTCCAGGGCTATTTTCCAGCGACGCACGTCGTAGAAACGGTGTTCCTCCAGCGCCAGTTCCACCCGGCGTTCGTTCTGTATCCGTTTCCGCAGCGCTTCGCCCGAATCGGTTACCGGCGGCATGTTTACGCCCGGACGTGCACGCACTTTGTTCAGGTATTCGCGTGCCGTGGCCTCGTCGCCCAACTCGAATTTCGCTTCCGCATAATTGAGCAGCATCTCTCCGTAACGGAAATAGATCCACGGATTGGTCTGATTTACGGCTGCCCCTACGACCGGAATGCTTTCGTCAATAAACTTTTTGAAACAGTAAGCCGTCAGCGAGGCATTCCACGATCCGACGCTGCTCTCGGGCGAATCCAGTCCGCCGTGAAACGTTTCGGTCTCGCGTCCCTGCCACATCGAGCCGTCATACAGAATCGTCGCTGCAAACCGCGGGTCGCGTCCGTCGTATGGATGATTCGCGTCATATCCCGACGCCGTGTTGAGGGTCAGCGTCCCGTCCGCCGTTTCGCTGTACGGCAGCAGACCGGTGGCCGCCATCTCGTAGGCGTTGACAAGGTTGTGCGTAGGGCATCCTTCGTCGCTGCCGTTCGAACCGCTTCGGCCGTTAATCCACTGGAAATTAACGGAGGTACTTGGCGTAAAATACCGTGCGAAGATGATTTCACCGTTGTCCGTCAGGAACGTGTTTTGGTAGTCGCCATGCAATTCATATCCCGCATTCAGCAGCGGTTCGATGGCGTCGGCTGCCTTTTGCCATTTAGCCCTGTCGCTGTTCGGATTGTTCAACGCGCTGGCCGCATACAGCAATACCCTTGCCTTGAGCGCCCTGCACGCATCGCCGGAAGCGCGTCCCTTCTGACTGTCCGGCTGTCGGGCGGGAAGTCGGGACATGGCGTCGTCCAGTTCGGTCACAATGAAATTCACGCACTCGTCATAGCCGTTGCGCGTAACGGCATAGTCTTCATTCAACTTGAATACTTTCGTGATAATCGGCACGCCTCCGTATATCCAAATCAGGTTAGCATACACGTATGCTCTGATAAACTTCATTTCGCCGATGGCCGAGTTTTTGAAATCGCCGTCCACGGGAGCCGTCTCGATTTTCTCAAAGAAAGTGTTGATATTTCTGAGATAACCGTATGCAAACTCCCACTGGTTCAGTCTTGAATTCATACCGGTCACATTGTCGGACGTCAGCGTGCCCGACTGTACGAAATAGAATCCGGCATTATTGAAAATACTGTACGCATCGTCGCAGGCAACGCTGATCATCGCCGTTCCGTAGCCATGCTGAATCGCATTGTAAGACCCGTTTACGTAGGTCTGAATCAAAGCCTGATCCGTCCACGTATCCGTTTCGGATATTTTATCTAACGGAGTTAATTCCAGTACGTCGCACGATGCAATACCCGTCAGAAACAATAAAATACATATATACTTTTTCATATCTTCCCTGTTTAATAAGTTAAATTGACGCCCAAATTCAATGTGCGCTGTTGTTGATAATACCAAAATTCGGTAGTTTCGGGATCAAAGCCCTGATCCTTCATGTGGTCGTAAATTATAAAGAGATTGTATGCGCTGACCGAGAACCGCAGGCCCTGAATCCCTATCCGGTTGCAGACCTGTCCCGGCAACTGATAACCCAGTTCCACGTTTTTCAGTCGCAGAAAACCTGCATTTTTCGTCCAGTGCGTGGAATTGTACACGGAATTGGTGCTGTTGTTCCACAGCGCGGCGCTTGCACGCGGCATGGTACCGTCCGTATTGGATGGCGACCAGCGGTCTTCCGCACGCCAGGCTAAGAAATTACCGAACGAATAACTCATTACTGGGAACCAGTTGCCGGAAATACCGCCGAAACTCTGTCGTGCATTTTCCTGTCCCTGAAACAGCAGCGACAGGTCGAAACCTTTCCAGGCAAAAGAGGCGTTCAGTCCGTAGACTATTTCCGGAATATTGATCAGGTCTTGCCGTACCCTGTCGCGCGAATTGATTTCGCCGTCTCCGTTGACGTCTTCGTAGATGATGTCGCCGGGTACGGTGCCGGGCAAATGGGGATAGGCATCTATGGCCGCCTGATCCCTGAAAATCCCCAGCGAATTGTACAGGAGCGAGGACCCCATCGGCCGTCCGGTTGCGAACTGGTACGGTTCCGCCGCAGGCTGCTCGTCGATGTATACTACTTTGTTCCGTGCAAACGATACATTCGCGGAAATGTTGTATCTGAAATCGTTGATGCTGTTTGCATGGGTGAGTACCAGTTCAAAGCCCCTGTTGTCGACAATCCCGATATTTTCGTCGGGCAATGTCAAACCGGTATAGGACGGTATTGTGGCCGAACGTTTGGTCAGGATGTCCGACCTTCTGGTTTTGAAGTAGTCAAATTCAACGCCCAGCAGTCCGTCCCACAGGGTGGCGTCCAGTCCGATATTCCATGTTTTTGCCGTTTCCCAGGTGATATTGGGATTGGGGACGCTGGTTTCCTGAAGGCCGGATACGTCGGTACCTCCAATCACGTAGTTGCGGCCGTATCCGTAAGTAGTCAGGTACTGGAACGAACTGACCAGGTCGTTACCCATCACGCCGTAGGAGCCTCTTACTTTCAGATTGTTGATGTAGTCCAGTTCCTTCATGAACGATTCTTCCGAAAGCCTCCATCCGGCGGATGCGCTCGGGAAATATCCGAACCGCTTTTCCTTCGGGAAATTGGGCGAACCGTCGCGACGCATGGTAAACTGCGCCATGTATTTGCCGGCATAGTCGTAGTTTAACCTTCCGTACACGTTTTGCCGTGCGCCCTGCGAGGCCGAGCCGTCGTTGCTTTGCATGCTCTTGTCGGTACTGCCGGCAAATATCTGCGGAATGACGGTGGAGGTGTAGTCGCTGCGGTATGCCTGCAAATAGTTCCCGCTGACTTTTTGCTGCTCATAACCGATCATTGCCGATGTATTATGCAGTCCGAAGGCGCGTTCCCAGGTGGCTTTTACCGTAAAATAAAGCTGGTCGCTAAATTCGCCCCTGTCCGTCAAGGTCGATTTATTTACTCCGGAGCCAGAACGTCCTTTCGTGTATCCTCCCGCTTCGTTCTGATAATATACATACGTCGGAATACGAAACGTTTTGGTAAAATTGGACGCGACGTCGTAGCTTCCGGTTCCGTCGATGCTCAGACCCTTTACCCAGGGAACTTGCCAGTTAAAGAAGATAGAGCTTTGCAGCGTCTTGACGTTCTGATCGATATATCCCGCCTTGTCGCTTACCCAGTTCAGGAGACTTTCGCTGTCCCTGTTAGGCTCCAGATAGTCTGTTCCCGGCCAGTACGGCAGCCAGTTCGGCTGATACAGGAAGATATGGCTGTTCAGGTTATTGGCGCCTTCATAAGGATAATGCCTGTCGTCGTACCGTCCGGCCAGGTTTGCCCCGACGGTTAAATGCTCCGACAGTTTTACGTCCACATTCGACCGGATATTGTACTGGTTATATTTCCGGGCGCCATTCTCATACATGTCGTCCTGAGACAGTTCGCCGAGAGAGATATAATACTTTGCCCGCTCGCCGCTACCCGAAACGGATACGTTCGTCCGGTGCTGCGGCGTCCATTCTTTGGTAACGTAGTCGTACCAGTCGATACTGGCATAGTCCGGATAAACGCCCTCTTTGAATTTTTGAAGTTCGGCGTCGGAATACCTTGCCGGCCGTCCTTCGCTCTCTTCAATTTCGTTATATACGGAGAAAAAGGTGTGCGAATCCGCCATTTTGGGCATCCGGGTCGGTTGCGCAAATCCCTGGTTGTACGAAAAATCAATCACCGGCTTGGGCGAACTGCCCCGTTTGGTGGTCACAAGGATCACCCCGTTGGCCGCCCGCGCCCCGTAGATGGCGGCGGCGGCGTCTTTCAGGACGGAGATGTTCTCGATGTCGTTCGGATTGATATTTTCCAGACCGCCTCTTTCCACGCCGTCGATGACGACCAGCGCGGAGGTATTCCCGGTCGTACTGCGTCCCCGAATATACAAAGAGGTATTTTCCCTGCCCGGTTCTCCGGAACGGTTGTTGATAATCACGCCCGGCAAACGCCCGGCAAGAGAATTGGTGACGTTCACGGCCGGGCTTTTGATAATATCCGCTCCCTTGGCCGTCACGACCGACCCGGTCAGCGTGACTTTCTTCTGCGTGCCGTAGCCCACGACTACCACTTCCTCCAGCGACAGGTTGTCTTCCGCAAGCGTGATGTTCAGGCTGCTTTGTCCGCTTACGCCGATTTCCTGCGTAATGTATCCGATAAAGGATATTTGCAGCGTGGCGCTGGCCTTCACTTCCAGCGCGAATTTCCCTTCCGTGTCGGTAATTGTCCCGTTGGCGGCGACGCCTTTCTCCATTACATTCGCTCCGATTACCGGCTCGCCGCTCTGGTCGACTACCGTACCGGTGACGCGGGTTTTAGCCTGTTCCGGTTCGGGCGTTGCCTGCGAGTAGCTGCCGCGGGCGCTCATTATGCCTGCTCCTGCAATCAGAAAGAAAGCATACAGTGTCATGATTCTTTTCAGTTTTTCGAGTTTGGCATTTTTCATGCCGTTAATTTGTTTCTTTATCATATATAATGCTTTTAAGTTGTTATTAATATGGTACTTTTCCTGTTTTAAGCTGATCAGACCGGAAGACGGTACCAGTGTTTTCCGGCCTTTTCTGTTGTCATTCATTTTGTTTTCTCCATAGGCATTCTGTTTTAAAAAGTTATTGACTGCTGCTGTCTGAAAATTCGAGATTCGGGGATTCGAAGAACCTGCTTTTGCGGCGAGGACAGGATGTCTGCCCTGTACCCCCAACCAAACATTGATTTTGGTTGCCATTTCCGGTCATGTTTGGTTGGCTATCCGGCGACGTTCTATTGGCTATCCGGTCATGTTTAGTTGGCTATCCGGTCACGTTCCATTGGCTATCCCGAAACCCGTACAGTGAAGCAAACCGTTCCTCCATTCGTCAAACCGTCAGCCTGTCCGTCAGTACACCCGTTTTCAGGTCTTTGTTCCCCTTGAGAAGAACGCGCACCTCAAGCGCGTATTCGTCCGGTGCGAGACCGGCAGGCAGTTGAAAGACGACCTGCGTCCCGGTATGGCTCAAAATCCGCTCCACGCGATACTCCTTCTTTGCAGAATCAATCAGAAAGATACCCTGCTGCGGATCGTCCTGACTGAACCGGAGGCGTATGCCCGTCAGCGAGGCTACCCCGCCCGGCGTGAGCGCGTCGTTGACGGTGGACGAAGCCACGTCTTCGAACGTCGCCGGTAGCGGCAGGAGGCTCGGCGCAGCAATTTTTTCCACCTTGACGTCGTCTGCCGTACGGTTGTAGCGCCTACCCAGACGTGCGCTGAACTTGATCCGGTGACGGCCGTGCTCGAATTTGTCGTCGTCGCTACGGAATACGCCCGGAATCAGCGGACGGATATTGATAAACTCCGTATTGACGCCGTAACCCTGACGGAGAAAAAACTCGAGAGCGCCGATGATTTCCTCATAGTTTGCCTTCGCTTCGGCCGGCGTGATGGCCGACCCTGCGCGCGTGATATATTCAAAAAGTTCCTTTTCGGTTACCACTTCATAACCGCTCACCTGTGCCCGACGGTCATTCGGGTCGGGCGTAACAGGATTATCCAGTAAATAATAGCGTATCTTCATCGCAATTTTAATTTTAATTCTAATGTAATTATTAATTCATCTTCAAACAATTATACTCTAAACTCTATACTTTAACAACGAATATCCAAATTCTACGGGGAGGGTTATCCAAAGGGAGGATTGCACATGGCATACTCCTCCCGTAACGGTACAAAACGGTTCAACCGGCAACGGAAATCCGCGCCGGCGACATTTGTTTGAATCTGTTTTTGTGAAGAAAAAAGTCCTTTTTCGTCGCTTAATCCGAAAAAAACGACGAAAAGGTTATGTGATTTAAATGATTTGTTTTGACTATCTTGCGCGTATGTGTGTACACTAACTAAATACGCGAGGCTCTCTCTGCAAAAATCGTGCCACCGGCCTCCCAAAGGAGGTCAGAATCGCATTTATTTACAGGAAAAGCAGAAAGCGTATACATGTCTTCTTTTTTTGTTAATTGATACGGTCGCAAAATTAGGTTTCTTTTTTTATATATAGAAAGATAAGCCATGACTTTTTTGCGAAATAACGCTTTTTTAACCAAATCGGACTCCTATAAACTCCCTCCTCCTCAACAGGAAACAGGATAATATTTCTTATATCAAGTATTTATTGATATCATTGCGGCGAGGTGGAAGATTCAACAGCAAGGAATTTAATGATTTTTACCACTGTTGCAGGACTTGAGGAAATGCTTGCGCTCTTCTCTGTTCCTCCTCCGTCAGTTAGTTCGGTCTTTTCTTTTTAAAAAGGCAAGAAGGAATATTTGGCTAAAGCCCGTGCGAACCGTAGCCGGATACCGGGTTTCATCATTCACCATTTATCATTATTTGACGCAGGTTGCCGACCGGTTTCCTTTCCTTTTAAATTTTATGTTACTGTATT
>JAITAY010000086.1 GCA_031283915.1 Tannerella sp. | reverse complement strand
GGCGACAATCTGGAAGTCAGAAACAACAAGATCTTCGGCATGGGATACCTCCCCATCGGCATCGGCTGGGGTAGCGACCTTTATGTGAAAGACAATTTCATCTACATGCGCGGCTTCTCTCCCACGCAGCGCAACGATGAATACGTGCGCAGTTCGTCCATAGCCGGAATGCGCGTGACGGACGGCAACGTGAAGAATCTGCTCTACGAAGACAATGTCATCGTCCTGAAACCCGAAGACGGCTGCACGCTGGCACGTGGTATCTGGGGGTTCAACGGCGTAAACAACAAAAACATCGTATACCGCCGCAACACCGTCAAGGTAGAAGCCATGCCGGGCAATCTGAAAATTTCCGTAGATCCGGAGACCATCACCCAACAGCATTATCCTTACTACAACGACGATGTCAACAACGCCATTACGGCCATCACCTTCAGCGAAAGGGCGGAGAACCTGGATGGCCCCATCGCCGACCCGGTTATATTTGAAGACAACCGCCTGATAGGAAATGTAAACTTAGTCGTCATCGGCGAAGGCTACGGCATCTGCAACAGCGTGTGGATGTATCGCACCCGAATGGAGAAAATAGAGCACGACAGCGAACTTTTCCGCCCCGTCCGGCTTGGGTTCTGGTACTGGGACACGTATAACAGCCGGCTGGTAGACACGGACTGGACCAGTATCAGTGAAAAGGAAAGGGCTCCCATTTTCTTTGGCGGTACAGGTAAAATGGAAATACGCTACGGTGAAAGTAAAACATTGACGCTAAAAGACAGTAGGGGAAACCCGCTGGCCGGCAAACGCATCACGTTGACCACGCCGGACGACGATTATACGCAAACGCTTCAAACCAACGGAAGTGGCCGCGTTACCTTCGACCTCCTGACGGTACGCTATTTTAAATACGGCAACAGTGAGGAACACAACCAGGTGTACGGCACCCCTACGCAAACGGACTATCGGCAGTACGTCTTCACGGCGGACGGATACCGCCCGCTCACCGTTTCGCTCACGCAGTTGAAAAACAGCGAGACCGTCACGCTGGAAGGCGTTTAGGGACGGGAAATAAATAAAGTGTAACAACCTTCAGCCCTGCCTCCGCAGGGCTTTAGCCCCATTCTTCCGATTGCCGGCAGTTTTAACTGACGGAGACGGGCAGGCCGAAAAAGTTCCTGTTACACTTTAATTGATTTCCGGACAACTCCTTACCTTTGTCGTCGCCGGTTCGGCGCCCTCTCCGCTACTTTCTTCTTGTAGAGTTCCAGTTGTTCCTCCGTCAAAATGTTCGACAGGGCTTTTTCCTTTTCCTGATTCAATGCGGTCATGGTTTCGCGAAGTTTCCCGCGGTCACCCTCCGCAGACTGAAAGAGGATCTGTTGAGCCTGCGCAAACAGCCGGTTGACGGAATCTACGGGCGCCGTCTGCGCTGCCGTCAGATTCAGTTCCGCAACCATCCATTCGGTCGTGCGTTTGGCCATTTCTTCCGCCGTGAAACGCCGGCCTTCGCCACGCGGTCTGCCTCCCTGCGGCGTCTGTGCAGGCAGGGACAGGCAGATCAGCAGCCATCCCATAACAAGTAATACTGACTTTTTCATATGAATACCATTTAAATGATGAATATTGATTTCCGTTTCGGAACATACGTCCGGTCAAACCGTGCCTGTCGAACGAAACGGCTTACATGTCTTTCTTTTCGATGCGAATCTTGGAACGGCCTTTTTGATAAACAAAATCATGCCGTGTACGGTATAAATCGAGGTTTTGGCGGTAAGACCCTTCCATACAGCAAGCGTCTGTGAAACTAAATCCTTGATATTAAGAGCAACTATTAGACTTTCCGGATGTTCCGTAGAGTTCCACGGACGTTCCGTGGAGTTCCACGGACGTTCCGTGGAGTTCCACGGATGTTCCGTAGAGTTCCACGGATGTTCCGTGGAGTTCCACGGATGTTCCGTGGAGTTCCCCGGATGTTCCGTAGAGTTCCCCGGATGTTCCGTGGAGTTCCCCGGATGTTCCGTAGAGTTCCCCGGATGTTCCGTGGAGTTCCACGGATGTTCCGTGGAGTTCCCCGGATGTTCCGTGGAGTTCCCCGGATGTTCCGTGGAGTTCCCCGGATGTTCCGTGGAGTTCCACGGACGTTCCGTAGAGTTCCCCGGATGTTCCGTAGAGTTCCACGGATAACCCGCAGAGTTCCCCGGACGACCTGAAGAGGGGAATGAGCGATAGGTTTCTGTTTGTGTTCCTGCCATTACTGTTCACCTTCAAAAAGTAATACAAAACTAAATGAATATCTCATGATTTCCAAACACATGTAATATTTTTTTTTCTCCCGTGCAATTACCGACAGTTTGTAAGGAAAGGGGAATGACAACGTAGAGGCGCACGGCCGTGCGTCTCTACAATGCGGGAATGCGGGGATTGATTTTCAACCTAAAGCTTATGATTTGTAAGCCTCGAAAAATCAATATAGACTTTTTGTTCAGCCCTGAAAGATGTTTCTTTCCGGAAAAGTATTCACTCCCCCTGTAAATTTTGCCGGACATTTTTATTTGTCCGTGTATGATTCAAAATATTTCATCTACCTTTGCAGGTAAATGAATTGAAAGTAATATTTAAACACAAAATTAATTTACCGGTAATGAAAAGTAATCGCAGAGATTTTTTGAAGAAAACCCTGTATGGAGGGTTGGCGCTGGGTGTAACAGGCAGTTACGCCGAATCGGCGCAGAGTGTTAATGGCGGAACGGGGGCGAATGGGGTATGGGCTGTCGACGCAGGTAACCGGCCGCGAAAAGGGAAATCGGTGATGGGCTTGCGTTGCGACCCCCTTTCCGAAGTGCGTGTTGCCGTGATTGGGCTGGGACGCGGAAGCGG
Source organism: Tannerella sp. (assembly GCA_031283915.1). Lineage (GTDB taxonomy): Bacteria > Bacteroidota > Bacteroidia > Bacteroidales > Tannerellaceae > Tannerella. The sequence goes on along the minus strand of JAITAY010000086.1, from coordinate 7,842 downwards.
CGCCGTCGAACGGCTGTCGCAGATTGAAGGCACGAGGATTGTCGCCCTGTGCGACTTGCGCAACGAACGCATCAAGAGCTGTCAGGAACGCCTGAAAAAATCAGGACGTCCCGAAGCCGTTGCTTACATGGGTGAAGAAGAATGGAAGAAGGTGTGCGAACGCGACGATGTTGACCTGATTTACAACGCCACGCCGTGGTACCTGCATGTGCCCGTTGCCGTGTCTGCCATGAAACACGGCAAACATGCGGTTGTAGAAGTGCCTGCCGCCCTGACGCTCGACGACTGCTGGGCGCTGGTCGACACAGCCGAAGAAACACAGCGTCACTGCATGATGCTCGAGAACTGCTGCTACGACTTTTTCGAACTGACTACGCTCAACATGGCACGCAAGGGTCTTTTCGGGGAAATTTACCATGGCGAGGGCGCTTACATCCACGACCTGCGTAGCGCGAAACACAACAAAAACGGATATCACAAAATGTGGCGACTGGAACACAGCAAGCATCACACCGGCAATCCGTATCCGACGCACGGACTGGGGCCTGTGGCTCAAATCATGGGCATCAACCGCGGCGACCGTTTCGACTACCTGACGTCCATGTCGACCCGTCAGTACGGTCTGACGCTCTACGCCGAAAACACCTTCGGCAAGGATTCGCCCGAAGCCAAAGCGACGTACAAATTGGGCGACATGAACAATACGCTGATTCGTACCGTCAACGGTCATACCTTGCTGGTGGTGCACGACACGACCAGTCCGCGGCCCTATGACCGCATCCACAAAATCAGCGGAACGAAAGGTTTTGCAGTGAAATATCCGGAAGAAAAAATCGCACTTGACCCTCATGCGCACGAATTCCTGAAGCCGGAAGAGTTCAAGGCGCTCATGGCGCAGTACGAACATCCGCTCTCGAAGTACATCGGCGAGAAGGCAAAGGCAGTCGGCGGCCACGGAGGGATGGACTACATCATGGACTGGCGACTGATATACTGCCTGCGCAACGGATTGCCTCTGGATCAGGACGTGTATGATGCCGCAGCATGGTCGTGCATCACGGAGTTGAGCGAGCGTTCCATTGAGAACAGGAGCAATTCCGTCGACGTGCCCGACTTCACCCGCGGCGAATGGCAGCACGCCAAACCGTGGCCGGTCATCGACATGGAAACGGTACTTTATTAAGGATTCATAATAAAAAACGGTAAGGCCAGGGGTAAGGCAGACAAGCTGTACCTTTGGCTTTTTGTACTCTTTACAGGGGCCTTGCGTATAGAAATAATCTCTGATGGCGTAAAATACAGGCATAAAAACATTATCTTTCTTCTATAAATTCCACCCTCATATTCGGTTTCATGCCCATAGAAGAGTAAAAAAACATAGATTTGGAGCATAGCAGTCCTTCCCCGTTTCAGGCGAGGCGGCGCGGTTTTACGCCTTACCCCACATTGCACCTCAAGATGAATTAAAGTCTCTGTATTCAGCGGGGTATTTTTCTTCGAAGCCGGTTTTGTGTACTACGGATTTTCGCTTTTTATAAGGCGCATAGCGGTAGCCAAGTTTATCATCAATCAGGAGAGCTTTTTCTGTGGAAGACGTGCGCCGGCGGATTTCTATTATTTCGTCTGATTTCAAAAACAGTAACATTAACTGCGTCGTCCGGCACCAACCGGACTGTCTGCCAAGCCGTCTGTATCATTAATTACCCTGTAGGGTATACTTTGCTGCCTGTTGCTGACGTACAGCCAATCCCTATAATTTTTACACGGTTTTTATCATTGTCGCATTCGCTATCATTGTATTTCTGGAGTAGACTGTTTGGCAGGAGACGTGAATGTTTCAGTCAGGGAAGTAATTGTTCCTGAGATGTATCAAACCATTGCGGCTTCATTTGCACCCGGGTAACACAAGGTATGGACACAAAAGCAGGCGGAGACACAAAGAAGTATTTTCTTCTTTATGTGCTCCGTATGTTGTATTTCTATATCTGTCATGAAAAAAGGGTAAGCTTACTATATCGCGCCGCTACAACCTGCGTACCCTTGCTGCGATCAAGCCCTGGGGGATTCCGAGGGAGCTGGCCGTATAGGACTTACCCGGGTGCAAAGGTAGTGATTTTTTTTATACCGTCCTGAACTTTTTTATTTCTATCGAAAAATTACGTACTTTTGTGCTCGGTACGGTTTCGTATTCAAGAGAATATTTATATCAAAAATATTTACAAATGAGGATAATAGAACGCTTTTTGAAATATGTCGCAGTGGATACCCAGTCCTGTGATTGCACGCAAACGTCTCCAAGCACACCCGGTCAGCGGCAGTTGGCCGAAATAGTGGCAGCGGAACTTGTTCAAATCGGGATGCAGGAAGTAGAGATCGACTCAAACGGATATCTGATGGCAACCCTACCTGCAAATACACAAAGAGAACATGTTCCGGTTATCGGATTTATCGCCCATTTGGATACCAGTCCCGATTTCCCCGCTAAAGACGTTAAGCCACGTATCGTCAACTACACCGGAAGTGACATTGTGTTGAATGATTCGAAACACATCGTCCTTTCGTCGCGGATTTTCCCCGAACTGAACAATTATCTTGGCCAGAAACTCGTCGTAACGGACGGTACCACCCTGCTTGGTGCGGACGACAAGGCCGGCGTGGCGGCCATTGTTTCAGCCATGGAATACCTGATAACTCATCCGGTCATTTCGCACGGGAAAGTCCGTATCGCTTTTACGCCGGATGAAGAAATCGGCCGGGGCGCCGACCTTTTTGATGTAGAACGCTTCGGCTGTGAATGGGCTTATACGGTGGATGGCGGAGAGTTGGGACGGGTGGAATATGAAAATTTCAACGCCGCCAATGCAACGGTCGTCATTCAGGGACGGAATGTGCATCCCGGAGAAGCCAAGGGAAAAATGATCAATGCCGTTCTGATGGGTATGGAACTGAATGCCGGTTTGCCGCCCGGGGAACGTCCGGGGCTTACGAGCGGATACGAAGGTTTTTATCATCTGGCTCATTTTTCCGGTAACGTCGACAATGCGACGCTCATATACCTCATTCGCGACCATGACCGTGTTTTGTTCGAGGAGAAAAAATGGATCCTGCGGTGGACGGTTCAACAGTTGAACCGGAAATATTCCGACTGTGTCACGGTGGAGATAAAAGACCTCTATTATAACATGCGTGAAATCATCGAGCCGAAAAAGAAAATTGTCGAACTGGCTGTCGATGCGATGCAAAAGACGGGCATCACGCCTTGCGTGAAACCGATTCGCGGCGGTACGGATGGCGCTCGTCTTTCCTTTGCCGGACTTCCCTGCCCGAACTTGTTTACCGGAGGACTGAACGGACATGGCCCGTATGAATTCCTGCCTGTCAAGTCGCTGGAAAAAAGCATGGAAACCATTGTTCAGATTATAAAAACAGCATAAAAACAGTTTGTCCGGCCATATAGCAGTTAGCAGCATGAAAACAACGCCGTTTACGGCTCTGCACGTTTCTTCAGGTGCAAAGATGCACGAGTTTGCGGGGTATCAAATGCCCGTCGAATATTCGGGAATTATCAGCGAACACTTGGCCGTGTGCCGGGGAGTGGGCGTTTTTGACGTCTCCCACATGGGCGAATTTTGGGTGAAGGGGCCGAACGCTTTTGCCTTCCTCCAGCGCGTCACCTCCAACGACGTCTCCCTGCTACCCGTCGGCAAGGCGCAGTACAGTTGCATTCCCAACGAGCAGGGGGGGATCGTGGACGACATCGTCGTCTATCATTACGAAGAAGAAAAATATCTCCTGGTAGTCAATGCCTCGAATATAGAAAAGGACTGGAAATGGTGCGTCGCTCATAACGAGGCGGGCGCCGAACTCGAAAATGCTTCGGATCGCATGGCGCAGTTAGCCGTTCAAGGCCCCGAAGCGACGCGGGTCTTGCAGCGCCTGACGCCGGTCGACCTGGCTGCCATTCCGCATTATGCCTTTGTGACCGGCGAATTTGCCGGCTCTCCCCGTGTGATTCTCTCCCATACGGGCTATACGGGCGCCGGAGGCTTTGAACTTTATTTTGACCCCGCGCATGCGCTTTCCATCCGGGAGGCCATCATGGAGGCAGGTCAGCCGGAAGGCATCGTACCCGCCGGCCTGGGGGCCCGCGATACGTTGCGGCTGGAAATGGGGTATTGCCTCTACGGAAACGAACTGGACGATACTACCTCGCCGATGGAAGCCGGATTGGGCTGGATTACCAAATTCGTCGAAGGAAAGGATTTCATCGGTCGTGCCATGCTGGAACGCCAGAAAAGGGAAGGCGTCGCCCGCCGACTGTGCGCTTTTGAACTGACGGAGAAAGGCATTCCGCGACAGGGATACGAGATTGCGGACACGGAAGGACGGCCGGCAGGCCGGGTGACGTCGGGGACGATGTCGCCTCTGACGCGCATCGGTATCGGTCTGGGCTATGTCCGGACGGAACAGGCTGCCGTCGGGACGGAACTCCGTATTGCGATACGGAACAAGCATCTGGCGGCAAAGGTGGTTAAATTGCCTTTTCGCAGGCAGCATGGAAATTGACGTTTGTTTTTCGCCGGCGTTGTATCCGCATTATCACCGGGCGGAGGCGGAGGTGGTGATCACAGACATTTTCCGCGCGACGACGACGCTGGTGGCCGCATTCGAGAGCGGCGCCCGCAGTATCCTTCCGGTCGCCACCGTGGAAGAGGCGGAAGCCTGGAAAAGCCGGGGATGGCCGGTCGGAGCCGAGCGCAACGTGCGCCGCTGTCCTTTTGCCGATTTCGGAAATTCACCGTTTGACTATACCCCGGACAAAGTGATGGGGAAAGATCTTGTTTTCACCACTACCAACGGAACGAAAGCCATCCGCCGTGCCGGAGAAGCCGGGCGCATCGTAATCGGCGCCTTTGTCAATCTCCGGGCGGTGGCAGACGATTGTCTGCGGGAGCGGCGGCCGGTGGTTGTATTATGTTCCGGATGGGAAGACAAAATCAATATCGAAGACACGCTGTTTGGCGGAGCCTTGGCCGAGATCCTGCTGTTGCACGGTTACCGGCCGGCCGGCGACGCTACGCAAATCGCGCTTTCGCTCTGGAAGGAAGCAAAAAAAGATTTGCAGGGATACCTCGAAAAGACGGAACACATCGGCCGGCTGCGATCGGCCGGACTGGAAGATAACGTGCCTTACTGTCTGGCATTAAACCGTTCGTCGCTGCTGCCCGTGTTTTCAAAAAAAGAAGGCAAACTCATTATTGAAAGGAATCTATAAAACAGATACAGGATGAAAAAAGTTCATTTTGGTGTAGTCGGCACCAATTTCATCACCGACTGGGTACTTACCGGTGGACGGGAAGACGAGCGTTTCGAAGTGGTCGCCGTCTATTCGCGTTCCGGAGAGCGGGGAGAGGCCTTTGCGGCAAAGTACGGCATTCCCCACGTCTTTACTTCGCTCGAAGCCATGGCGTCCAGTCCTCTAATTGATGCCGTATACATTGCTTCGCCGAACGCATACCACGCCGGCCAAAGCATTCTTTGCATGAAACACGGCAAACATGTGCTGTGCGAGAAACCGCTGGCATCCAACGCCGCCGAAGTCCGCCGGATGATAAAAACGGCGACCGACTGTCGCGTAGTATTGATGGAAGCCATGAAGTCCACCCTGACGCCGGGTTTCCGGGCGTTACAAACTGCACTGCCCGAGATCGGGACGATCCGGCAGTATTTTTCCTGTTTCTGCCAGTATTCTTCGCGCTACGACAAGCTCAAGGAAGGGATCGTGCTGAACGCCTTCCTACCCGAACTGAGCAACGGCGCGGTAATGGACATCGGCGTATACACGCTCTATCCGATGGTCGTGCTCTTTGGCCGCCCGCGTACCATCCAGGCATCCGTCATCAAACTGTACACGGGTGTGGACGGACACGGATGCGTCAACTTCACCTATGACAACGGATTCAATGCCACCGTACTTTACAGCAAGATCGTCGATTCCCGGCTTCCGACAGAGATTCAGGGCGAAAACGGGCGGATCACGCTGGATCGTATTCATCTCATCGGTCAGGTGACGCTTGCGTACCGCGACGGGCGGGTGAAAGACTTGCATACCCACACCGAAAAGGATGAATATTATTACGAAGTGGCGGAATTTATCGACCTGATCCAAAGCGGACGCAACGAATCGACTGTTAATTCGCTTGAAAACTCCCTGATCACCGCCGAAATTACGGAAGAGATTCGCCGTCAGGCGGGAGTCGTCTTCCCGGCAGACGTTAAATAATGATGAATGATATTATTCGCCTTTCTGCTGCGGCTCGCATGAACTTTAGACTAATTCTTTTTCTTGCCGTCATTTTTAATTGACCGAACAAAAACAGGAGCAAGGTAAGAAACGAAATACTGGTAGAATTTCTGAAAGCCGCAGGCTTTCCATGTATTTTTTTTTTACGGAAATCAATAATTCGCATTTTTTCTTTTGCAGAAATCCGTACATTTTCGGAGAAATGCTGAATTTATTATTGATTCTTGCCAATTTTCATCACCCAACGGGTCTTTTTTATTGATTCTTGCCAATTTGATGAAAGGGAGTAGGAAGAATCAATTTTACGAAGTAGGGCAGAACAGCGATCTTTGCAAAAAAGATCTCGATATGGAGAAAACAGAATTATTTTTGAGTGATATTCCGAAATTGCCTGGAGATGGAGAAGAACATTACTTTTCCGGCGGGTTTAAGGGGATTAACCTTTCATGCGGTGATGCGTGTATTCAGCAAGGCTGTTACAGGACATTGCCATGCCGTTCGGTTCAGCATTGGAAAAGAACGGGGCGGGTTGAAAACATGCATGTAGTACAAATGATTGATCGGCGTATATGAAACGGATAGCAATTGCAGGATTGAACGGCGGCGAAAATATACTGGCCGCCAAAGCACTGGCAACCATGTGCGGGTATGACCTGAGCATAAGCCCTTCCTTTTCGCTAACGGCAATCAGGTATGGATTAAGCATGGACATGAAAGTCTGTCAGTGGCCGGATTCCTGGGTGTATTGCCTGGGAGCGTTTACGGAACGCATCGTTACGGAACAGAGGTATGGAGAAAAATTTGTTTCGGACGGGAGTGTCCTCAAGGAACTGGTCTGGCTCAAATGCCGTTATCCCCGCGTGGAACCGATCTATGAACAGGCCATGATTCACAGTCTGGAAAGAGTGGTTGCGGTCTATGCGGCAAAAAACTATGACATTATTTTTCATGCGGAAGTGCTGTCTGAAACGGACACTGCTGGGGTGTGTCTGCGCCGGTTGTGCGAGACGTATCACATCCCTTGTCGGGCTATCGACTTTTCCGACAGGGAAAACGCCTTGCAGGTCGTGGCAGACTGTTTGCAGGTAACGCCGAAAATGTCGGCAGCTCATTCCCTGTCAAAGGCCTTACGTGAGTTGAGTTCACCGGCGGCTGTGTACTCCAGTGGTAACCCGGCTGAAAAACCGGACACGTAAAGTTTGGAAGACGCCATACATCCGGCGAAGTATTATAATCTCATGTTACGCAAGTGTCAAAAAAAAGCCTGTCCAAATGACGTAAACGGGCGCAGGAGTGACGTAAATGATCGCGGGAGTGACGTAAATGAACGCGGGAGTGACGTAAATGATCGCAGGAGTGACGTAAATGATCGCGGGAGTGACGTAAATGATCACGGGAGTGACGTAAATGATCGCGGGAGTGACGTAAACGGGCGCACGAAAATCCACTGTTCGGGCAAGTATTTTTTCGCTGCAAGCGGGTATTTTACCGAAAAATTGCAGCTATTTGCCCTCTTCCTGTTCCATAACGGGAATCAT
>JAITAY010000166.1 GCA_031283915.1 Tannerella sp. | reverse complement strand
ATTTTGTTTCGCTCCGTCCAACCGCGTGGCGGTGAGATGCCCGTGGTGATGGGCGCCGGAGGATCGGGTATCCTGCTGCACGAGGCCATCGGACATGCGTTTGAAGCCGACTTCAATCGTAAGCATATTTCTATTTTTTCCGACAAACTGAATCAGGTCGTCTGCGCAAAGCATATCAGCGTGGTAGACGACGGGACGATTCCTTTCAACCGCGGTTCGGTAAACGTCGACGATGAAGGCGTAGCGGGACAGAAGACGTACATCGTACATAACGGCGTCCTGACGGGATACCTGCATGATCGCATCAGTGCACAGCATTATGGCGTGGCGCCTACCGGCAACGGTCGTCGCGAATCGTTCCGCATGACGCCCGTCCCGCGTATGCGCGCCACTTATATGGAAGCCGGCGACTGTAGCGAAGAGGAGATCATTGCTGCCGTGAAAAAGGGCGTTTATGCCTCCGGCTTCACGAACGGACAGGTACAGATCGGCGCTGGCGACTTCACGTTCTTCGTCAAGAACGGCTACCTGATCGAAAACGGGAAACTGACACAGCCCATTAAAGATATTAACATCATCGGCAATGGCCCACAAGCCTTGGCCGACATCACCCTGACCGGAAACAACTGCCGGATAGACAACGGGACGTGGACGTGCGGCAAAGACGGCCAGTCGTGCCCTGTCACCTGCGGTATGCCGTCCGTGTTGGTGAATAAACTGACGGTAGGAGGCGCAAACTGACATGCTGTCGAATATACACAAACAATTAGCACAATGGGCGATGGATTGCGCCCTCGGAAACGGATGCCGGGAAGCTCGCATCAACCTGTACAACGGTTCAAGCACGTCGTTTGAAGTTCGGGACATGAAAATCGATCGTCTGCAGCAGGCTTCGGAAAATGCACTTTCGCTCCACGTCTTTGTAGACGGGCGTTATGGAGCGTATTCCACCAACCGCCTTGATAAAAAGGAACTGGAACGGTTTATCCGGAATGCCGTCGATTCGACCCGTTACCTGGCCGAAGACTGCGCCCGTACCTTGCCCGACGCCGCGCTCTATTACCGTGGAGGCGGAAGCGACCTGCAACTCCGCGATCCCGCGTTCGAGACCATCCCGCCGGACGACAAACTGGCGTTGGCCATGCACGTCTGTGAAGAAATCATAGGCAGGGACAAACGCATCATCACTGCAGAATCGTCGTATGACGACAGTGAGAGTTACCGTTACATGATTGCCAGCAACGGCTTTGAAGGCGAATCATCCAACTCGACCTTCACGCTTGCCGCGAGTGTCAGCATCAAGGACGACGGCGACGCGCGTCCGTCATCCGGCTGGTATGATTCGGCGCTCCGTTACGACCGGTTAGTCAGGGACGGAATTGGCGCCAAAGCCCTCGAACGCGCCCTGCGCAAACTGGGGCAACGCAAAATCGCTTCGGCCAGGTTACCGATGGTCGTGGATTTCATGGTCTCACACCAGTTGCTCTCGCCGGTCATCAACGCACTTTACGGGTCTTCCATCCAGCAGAATAATTCCTTTTTGCTGGACAGGCTTGACCGCAAGACACTGGGTGAGAAGATGACGCTGACGGATGAACCGCATCTGCCACAAGCCGCCGGCGCACGTCATTTCGACAGTGAAGGAGTAGCTACGAAAAAGCGCTCCGTCTTCGAGGCAGGTACGCTTCATACATACTATATCGACACGTACTACGCCAACAAGATGGGAACGGCACGGACGATCGATTCGCCTTCCATCCTGACCATGCTGCCGGGAAACAAAGATTTGGAGAAACTGATCGCCACGCTTGACCGGGGCATCCTTGTCACCGGCTTTAATGGCGGCAACTGCAACAGTACGACAGGCGATTTTTCCTACGGTATCGAAGGCTTTCTGATTGAGAACGGGCAACTGATGCAACCCGTTAATGAAATGAATATCACAGGAAACATGCTGACATTGTGGAATCAGTTGGTCGAAACGGGCAACGACCCGCGTACCTCGTCCGGTTGGCGGATTCCATCGCTGCTGTTCGACAGCATAGATTTCAGCGGAATTTAACCACAGAGGCACCCTTAGTTTGCAAAAGGAAAAAGGCAATGTTAATTTCAGTCTCTCGTTGTAAGAGAGGAAGGAACTATACTGCGCGCGGTACAGTTTTGTGCATTGCCAGTCAGCATAGAAAAGGGCATCCGCCCACACGCCTTTTTCTCCGTCGGCTAAAGCCCAATGTCATCAAGTTAAGCGCTAAAAGGCTGTAGTAGAGCATCCCGTCAGGGATGCATCGCCCGGTAGTATTTTTGCGACGTCTCTATCTGCATCCCGTTAGGGGATGCATCCTTAACCCAACTTGGCAAAAATACCCCTCCAAACGGCGTTCCGCAGAGCAATTTGCAGAGCGTCCAAATTATTATATAATTAATAATCAATGTGTTATAAAATCCGGGTTTTGGGGAAGTCATTTGTAGTCCCAGAATATTTTCGATATCTATTGCCGGAAGAAAAAAAAAAATATTACCTTTGCGGAAATTTTTGATGTCGTATTTTATTATAACAGTATGTTTATTAAGAAGATAGATAAAAGCAATCCGAAAAAGGGCAAGGTGTATTTCACGTACCGGCTGTGTGAATCGTATCGTATTGATAATAAGGTGCGTCACCGCAGCATTCTAAATCTTGGGAAACTGGAAGATGTTCCGCCAGAATATCATAAATTACTGTGTGACAGAATAGAACAAAAACTGAAAGGTATAAATCTTTTGTTTACGAACATTCCCGATGTGGTTGAAAAAAATGCAGAATATTATTATCGACGCATTCTCAGAGAAAAGCTGCCTGATACTCCCGATGCAGCAGCGACGCCCGAAAAAGAAGGATATAAACCGGTTATTCAAAGCGTAGATGTAAAGTCGATAGAAAATGAGGACAGCCGTACATTCGGATGTGAATGGCTGTGTAAACAGATGGCAGACCGTTGTGGATTGAGTGCGTTCTTATCCTGTTTAACAGATAATCACAGGATGTCGGATCTGATGCTGACAGAGATTATCTGTCGCATGGTGCATCC
>JAITAY010000078.1 GCA_031283915.1 Tannerella sp. | reverse complement strand
AACACACTGATTTCCTGCGTGATATATCCGATAAAAGAAAGTTGCAGAATGGCATTGTTAGCCACCGTCAGAGCGAAATTTCCGTCCGCATCGGTTACGGTTCCGTTCGTTGTCCCTTTTTCAATCACGTTCGCCCCGATAACGGCTTCACCGCTCTCGTCGGTCACCGTCCCCGTAATCTGGGTTTTATCCTGCTGACTGGCAACCGGCGAATCCCAACTTTTCCGGCTCAGAATGATTTGTTTTTCTTCCACTTTATACGCTACGTCCGTCGATGCGAACATGCCGTCCAGCACGGCGAAAATCAATTGATTCCTTGCCTTCACATTCACTTTGCGGTCTACGTCTATCAGTTTGGTATTGTACAAAAAGTAGAACTCGGACTGTTCCTCAATGACATTGAGCGCTTCCTCGACCGTCACATTCCGCAAGTCCAGCGATATGCGTTTGGACTGCGAGTAGACCACTTCTGCGCCTGCCTGAAAGAAGACGCAGATTAACAACAAAAATGTAATCCGCACAGTTAGCGGTACTTTGAAGACGTGGCGAAAAAACGCCTCCCGTCCCGTTTGAATTAAAATTTTCTTCATGTTTCTGTTCTGTTAAAATTAAACTGATTCTTGATTAGATCCCGTATGGCACTGCCCGTCGAGCCGACAACTGTCGGAACAGTCCCTGCGGTAGATGTTTACGGAAAGGTGTATTTCATCTGTTCCCGTTTCTTTACGCTTTTTTCTTTTTCTCACTGGCTTGAATTATTAAATAAATACTGTAATTCTCTATTACCGTTTATTAGACGTAATACGGGCCGGATACCCTATGCCAACAGCCAATTATTTTTTCGTTTGGATAATAACCGTTCGTTTTGAATACGCAAAGTCCTGATCCTGTTTAGGCTCAAGAATCCTGCAACAAATCGGAGCGGACTTTTCCAGCAGCGAGAGAATGTCCCGGAGGGATTCGGAGGTGAAGGTGGCCGAATATTCGTAGTCGTATAATTCTTTATTTTTCAGTTCAATATCGGCATTGAAGCGGCGTGAGAGCTGTTTGACAATCTCGGTCATTTTGGTTCGCCTGAACACGAGTTTGCCCTCGTGCCACGCCGTTTCGACATACAGGCTGACGTCTGTACAGGCGACAGCCCGGTCAACCCGGGAACAGGCAAGTTGTTGACCCGGCCGTAAAACAACGGGGGTTTGCAGGTCGGGACTGCTGACTTCGATGTGTCCCCGGGCAAGCGTGACTTTCAGGGTCGTGTCGTCGCTGTAGGCGCTGATATTAAATTCGGTACCGTAGGCGCTGACCGTCAGGCTGTCGTCCGTCCATACGTCGAAGCGGCTGCTCCTGTCGGCGTTCACCGCGAAATAGGCTTCGCCCGAGAGCCGTACGGTCCGCCTTCCACCGGCAAAGTGTTGCGGGTAGGTAAGCGTTGACCCGGCGTTGAGCCATACTTCGGAGAGGTCGGGCAGGGTGATTTTGCTGATTTGACCGTAGGCCGCCGTGACGGTGATTTGCCCGACCGGCGCCGCTTGATGTATTTCGTTTTGAAGGAATCGCACATACAGAAGACTGGCAGTCAGCACGGGAATCAACAGGATGGCGGCGGCATTGCGTACAAAACGCAGGCAGCGTTGACGCCGGCGCATGTGCAGGATCTTCCGCTGGAGGTCTTGCCAGCGGCGGTCCAGGTCGATTTTTCGCTGGAGAGCCAGCGTATCCATTAGCTCATTGATACGTTGGATGTCTTCGGTCTGTCCGGGCTTTATTTCTCTTATCATTTTATTCATTTGACGGGTAAGGCATCTTATACCCTATGTTAAAAATATCTACATAAACAGATTAGCAAAACAGGCAAAAAATCTTTCAGATTGTTGCGAAGCAGTTTCAGCGCTTTGGTTATGTATGCTTCTACCGTTTTAACGGAAATCTGTTGCGCATCGGCGATTTCCGAATACGTTTTTCCATCAAAACGGTTCATTTCAAAAACAGTACGAATATTTTCCGGCAACCGGGCAAGGGCGGTGTTCAGCACCTGTTCCAGTTCGGTGACGGCGTAGAGGTTTTCGGACGATTCGCCGGCATGGTTACGTGCAAACCATTCCTTACCGGCCAACTCCGTATCCTGCTTACGCAGATGGTCTATGCAGGCATTTTTGACGGATGTGACTAAAAAGTTACGGAAAGAACTGTTGATCTCCACCGATTTTCTGTTTTTCCAGAGCTTCAGGAACGTCTCCTGCACGATGTCTTCACAGTCTTCCCGATTCGAGACATAACGCATGGCATACACGCATAACGGTGTAAAAAACTGATAAAAGAGCGTCCGGAAAGCCGGTTCGTCGTCTTTCACCACTACCTTCCAGAACAGTTCGTCACAGTAATCCATAAGTTTTCCCTTTTGTTACGAGGATAAACATTCCCGACTGGAACCGGATCCCCCCTGCCGGGTGAATACAATTCATTTACAGCAATATCGCGTGCATTACTTCCAGATATGTACAGGTTTTCTTTCATCAAATTCGTATGTTTGCCGGCAAAGGTACAAAATAGATGAACGCAAAATTTCATTAAGGGGCAGGTGTATTTCAAAAAAAAATATCGCATATAATCCCCCCCGACGTTCTTATGAATAAACAGGTAGTTAGTAGTCCCCCAATAAATCTTACAGCCCGCCCCAAATAACGGGTGGTCTCCCAAAACCTGAAAACGGTTATCGAAGCCGTGAAGTGCAAAAGAAATTATATACTCCGCGCGGTATAGTTTTGTACATAAAGGTGTAGTTAGTAGCTAGTAGTTAGTAGTAAGTAGAGGGCGGTTGGCAGAAAAGCGGCCGTTGAAGGGAAAGGCGTAAACGTAAGGGTTTGAGCGGACAGCTTCGTCGTATCACAGAACTACCGACTACTATTCTACCAACTACGATACTTTACGCGGTATGATTTTGTGCAGGTGCATATTTTCCCCGCAGGGGAATCCTGTCAATAGAAAAACGGGTATCCCTTTGCCCTGTTCCCCGTTAGGGGATTCATAAACAGAGGTGAATGCCCTGACGGACAATCCGGCACGTTGACAACCGGTGTTTTCTATGGATATGTTTACCCTGACGGGCAATGCACAAAACTATACCGCGTGCAGTATAATCATTAATCATTATTTTACGTTTATCGGTGATGCTATTTTTTTCGTTTGTAACAGGTTTCCAGTTCACAATACCGGCAGGCGTACTGTCCGGTTTGCACGTCTTTGCCCAGGCCGATGATGCCGCTGATCGACTTAATCGGCGTCATCAGACACACGTCTGACAGGGTAATGCCACAAGGCTGCTGTCCCAGGATGGCGAAGATTTTCCGTTGCTCCATCAGGTGCCAGTTGCAATACCCCGGACTGAAACGGTTGGTATGAGGCATGTCCGGATAAGCGGCCTCCAGATGCTTCTCCATACAGTCGCCCGTCTTTTCCACCAGCAGCGTCCCCATTACATCAAGCAGGTAGATAACCAGCATGTCGTCGGTAGCCTTGTGAGCCTGCTGGATTTGTTCAAATTCCCGGCCGGCGGTAGCGGCAAAAACGGCAAACAGGGTAGAGTGTTCCAGCAAACGGGTAATGACGGCATTCGTAGCCAGCAAATCTCCCCGGATACGGACGGCCATGTCCTCCGGTTCGCCTTCGGAAACGAAATAAACGTACCGGGGCTTCACCTCCTTTTCCAGCTGGAGCAACAGCTTGCGAATCAAACTCAGTACACGCTCGTCGGGCAACGTATTGCCGTATCCGATTTCCTTGAGCACTTCCTCCGTAGACAGGGCAATATCAGGATACGCAACCAGGCAGTCGTCCATGATCGCTTACGAGGCAAGCAGTTGTTTGGCCAGCGAAACGGCGGCATTGGCATTGCTGCTGTACCCGTCGGCGCCGATCTCCCTGGCAAAGGACTGACTGATGGGAGCGCCGCCGATCATGATTTTCACCTGATTTCGGATACCGGCTTCTTCCAGCGCCCGGATGACCTCTTTCATGTAATTCATCGTTGTGGTCAGGAGCGCCGAGAGACACAGGATGTCGGCTTTATGCTCGATGATTGAACTGGCAAACTTCTCGGAAGAGATGTCCACTCCGAGGTTGATCACTTCAAAACCGCTGCCTTCCAGCATGGAAGCTACCAGGTTTTTTCCAATGTCGTGCAAGTCGCCCTTGACCGTTCCGATCACGATGGTGCCCGCGCGGGGAATGTTACTGTTTGCCAGGAGCGGACGCAGCAGCTCCAGAGCGCCTTTCATCGCCCGTGCAGACATGAGCAGCTCGGGGACGAAGGCTTTTCCGCTCTCAAACCGCTGTCCGATTTCGTTCATTGCCTTGGACATGTAGTCTTCGATGATCGACTTGGTGTCGGCTTTTTGTTCGATGGCGGTTTTGGTCGTTTCGACAGCCAGCGCCAGGTTGCCTTTCAAAATTGCTTCATACAGTTGATTCAAATTTTCCATTTTGCAAAATGTTTTTAATTGGTTATAGTTGTTTCAAGTCATTTATGTCATTTATTTCATTTCCGTAGACTGTTCAGGGTCTCAATCATGCTGACCACATTGGCTACGGGTACGTTTGCCTGAATATTATGTACGGAATTAAAGACAAAACCGCCGTTTTTGCCGAAAATCTCACATTGCCTCAGCACGTGTTCCCTCACTTGCTCGGGCGTTCCGGCAGGCAATATTTTCTGCGTCTCAATCCCTCCTCCCCAGAAAGTCAGTGCATCGCCAAATTCATCTTTCAATCGTTGCGAATCCATATCCTTTGCATTGATTTGTACCGGATTGAGTATATCAAACCCCGCTTCAATAAGCAATGGAATCAGCGGTATAATCGAACCGCAGCAGTGCTTGAATATTTTCCACGACGTATTCCGGTGAATCCAGTCGTTCATCCGTTTGTAATGCGGCAACCAAATGTCCCGGAACGTTTCGCGGGAGCAGAATTGCGAATTTTGCGTACCGAAATCGGTGCCGCACGTAAACACCACATCCACCTTGTCACCCAGTCTGTCCCACAGCAGCCGGTAGTTTTCGATGGCGATATCTGTCTGTTTTTCGAATATGCGGGAAATATGTTCCGGCCTTAAAACCGTGGACATGTACCACTCGTCAACCGCCCGGATGCCTTTAGGCTCCTTCAATCCCATGCCGGGAACAAAGGCAATGTCGCCCAGCGCCGTTCCGCCGAATCCGGCGACTGCGGCTTTTCCCGTAGCGGCCGCCCTGGTTGCTTCGCGCTCAAAATGAGACAGGTCTTCTTCTTTCAGATAGCCAAATTCTTCGAGATTATCCGCTATCGACAGTTTTTCATCGTTCACTGCAACGCCTCTTTCAATGGCATTGACGAAAAAGCAGCCCTCCGGCATGACAGCGCTTGGCGGAAACCGGCAGTCACCTTTGGCGTAAATGTATATATTTCCGTTTTTGTCCGGCGTCAGGTCGATGTCTTCCGCGATCAGTACGCGCTGTCCCCAGGGCGTAACCTGCTCGTGCAGGCGCGTCTCGTCGATGCCGAACATGTTTTCCCTGCCCCAGACTCCGATGACGTCTACGCCTGTAATTTCCTGAAGTGCCTCATCGACTTCGCCCAGCATCTGGAACGGCTCGATGATCCGTACCGGCTTTTCTTCCAGACCATAATGCCTGCGCAGGGCTTCTACCGTGCGACAGTGGATACCGGTGACGGAAGTAGCTCCGAAATCGACCGGAATCCGGCCGCAGTCCTTGTGATGCAAAGCCTGCTGTATAATCTCTTTGGATGTCATAATGTCTGTGTTTTACAGTCCATATTCTGCCGGAATAAATTTGCCCGTATCCAGCAGGGGCAGCATCATCTCAATGAAATCGCTTTCACCATCGGGAATACGGTTCAATTCGTCGCGCAACGAGCAGAGCCAGGTCGTTTCCATCTCTGAAATTTTCATTTGTTCCGACCCGATGGCTTCCTCCATGATGTCCAGCGCTTCCAGCGCCGCATCCCTTGCATTGGCCACATATGAATCGTTTTTCACCATCACCTTTGAAATACGGATAACGTTTTCGGGCGCAAGCACCAGCGCCTGCGGGTCGGTATACATGTCCGACGCGACCATCAGATGTTGCAGGGTATGGCTTGGCGTGTTCCCTTCCCGAAGTGCTGCGTTCATCAGGCGCACGTCGTATTCCAGCTGTTCCAGGTAAGCCGTCGGCGCCATGCCGGAAAGCAGTCGGATGTTCTGTACCGATTCATTACTCCACAAATCCGCACATGCCGACGCAATGTTACCGATGGGACTGAGGTGGGCACAGGCCGCCGTTTTGCCTTCCATCGAAATCGGGATGCCGGTAATGGCCTTGAGGAAAGGCCCTTCGTAGGCACAATCCTTGTCGGGGCCGGTCGCGCCTTCTTCGATGGCCACGATGGAACGCACAACGGATATCACCCGTACCAGTGCGGCAAAAACTTTCGGGATGTATTTTTTCTCGGCCAGCACCATGGCGGTGTTGGCAAATCCGCACGCCGAATCGCCTGCCGCGATTTTCCCATGCGTTTGGGACAGCGAGACAATCTTTTGCCATAAAAAACGCATGTCCCGGACACCCAGTACGGCTAATGCAAAAACCAGCGTCTTGATGTCGCACATCATTAGCGCTTCGTCCGAAACTTCCTTTCCGCCGGTACTCTCAATAGACAGCAAATCACCGCCTTCAATCATACCCTGTTCAAAAAGTTCCATCATCGGCTCCAGCAAGGCAGTTGTCCGTTGCCTGGCCGGACGTTCAAATTCACGCAAATCGTTAGGCGTTAGGCGTATTTCGGAAATAAGTCCTTCCTTTTGGAAATAATCTTCGCAAATGCTGTTCATGATTTTCACGATTTCAACGCCGATTTGGGGACGTTGCGTCATCTCAAGCAACGTTTCAAATTCAAGAACGACACCGTTTGAATGGAGTTCCACCGCCCGACGCAATGCATTTTCCGCAATTTCACGGTAATGTCTGTACACTTCCGGGAGTGTACTGTCGTCAATGGTAATAGTCGGGAGTGTGAAATTTAGTTCGGAATAAACTTTTCCTCCTCCGATGACCAGCCCGCGCCGCGTTTTTACCGGCTTGGGTGCATTTCCGAATAATAATACTTTCGGGTCTGTTATCACAAGACTTTTATATTTCATGATGCAAAACAGTTGTTTAACATTTGCAAAAGTAGTATATCGGGCAACTGCGAACTACATCTATTTTCGCTATTTCCGATGCTATATTGATGTTTTTGCCATATATTTGCACAAAAATCATTATAATGATTGCCGTATTTGAAAAAACGCTGTTACGTGATGACGAATCCTTTTTTATAGGTATCTATCATGACGACCTGGAAAAGAGCAACTGGCACTATCACAATAATTATGAAATCAGTTTCATAACCGAAGGTACCGGCAAACGGATTGTGGCCGATTCCATCGAAGATTTTCAGCCGGGCGACCTGGTTTTCATCGGAAAAAACCTGCCGCACGTCTGGATTGCCGACAAGGAATCGTCCGTTGTCCAGCGTACGCTTGAAAGCGTTTTCTTACAGTTCACTTCCGACATCCTGCATCCGCAACAGCTTGCCTTGCCTGAGTTCAAAAACGTTGCTCGTGCCTTGGCGCTTTCCGAACGGGGATTGCAGATTACCGGCGAAACGCTGAACGAAATCAGCAAATGGATGCTTCAGATGCCTTATATGGATGGCTTTGAACGATTCATCCATTTTTATATGATTCTGGATATCATCGGTAGAAGCGTGCACTGGAAACCGCTGGCCAGTAAGGAATATATGAAAACGCGCTTCACTCCCGACAACAAGCGTATTGCTAAAATCCATGAATACCTGATGAATAACTACAAATACGATATTGACTTGAAACAGTTGGCGGAAATCATCAACATGACGGAAAACGCCTTGTGCCGTTTTTTCAAATCAAATACCGGCATGACACTCTTTGAATATCTGAACCGCATTAAAACGGATTTCGCCTGCAAACTACTTATGAATAATGACTTGTCGGTTTTGGAAGTCTGTCTGGACAGCGGTTACAACAACCTCAGCCATTTCAACAAGCAATTCAAAAAGAATATCGGTCTGTCGCCCTCCGAATACCGTAAAAAATTCACCAAACTGTTGTGAAGCAGGATGCGGGAAATTAGGGAGCATCGGTTGCCGCCGGACAGGGTAAGAGGGGGCAGTCGGCATAAGCTACAGGCAAATCCCGTTCAATAGAGGGAAGGAATGCTTGAAGGCGTATGTTTGCTTAATAATACCTAATTCTATTATTTTTTCCACGAAAATATTTTCGAGTCTGGGTAAAGAAACGTACTTTTGCCTCGCAATAATTAATGAAAAATAAGATATGAATACGCTTCCTGTTTTTCCGGTAATAAAGTGTGATTCAGACCTCCTTTGGGCGGCCTGTGGCACGATATTTGCAGAGAGAGTAACAAAATACTCAGGATAAACAAATTAACAGGCATAAAAAACCCTAATTCTTTCATGCCGCCAGCCTCTGTCAGACTGCTGCTCCCCGGCTGCCATTCATGAACCGGTCTGTATTTCTCTGCGTTCAAAATCATCTCCGTTGCTGTATTTGTATCTCTAAGAAAAATAATGTGACAAAGGTATATTTTTTTTCTGTAATAACCGCCGAACAAAAGTAAAAAAAACAGGAATGGGTGCAGAAAATTTATTCCTCCCCCCGCCCCCCCTGCACCCCCCGGACCCCCCCCCCTCATCACCCCGCAATGATGCTTCCTAACGATGCATCCCCCACGGGATGCGGATAGAGACGTCGCTAAAATGCTACCGAGCGATGCATCCCCAACGGGATGCTCTACTACCGCCTTTTAGCGCTTAACCCAATGTCATCAAGTTAAGATTTTGTTTCCGGCATCCCTGGCAGGATGCCGGAAACAAAATCTTAACTTGATGACAT
>JAITAY010000145.1 GCA_031283915.1 Tannerella sp. | reverse complement strand
AAATCAGGCCGTTGATGATTGCATAGAACGTAAGACCGGGGACGGTCTTGATTCCCAGTTTGGAAGTGATGTTTTTCCGGTGAGTCAGTACCGTGTTCAGGCTGATGTACAGTTTGTCGGCAATTTCCCTGTTCGTAAGCCCTATGACAATCAGTTGAAGCACCTCCCTTTCACGTGCGGAGAGTTCCCGGCTGTTTTCCGTTCCCGGCGGACCGGCTGGACTTTCTTCTTGCATCACCTGCCTCAACTGTCCGATAATGGATTCCTGCGGCGCCAGAATCCGCAAGTATGGCCAGGCGTTCGCTTCTACCGCCGCTTCGCCTCTGTACAGGATACAAACGGTTTTGTTGCGTATGGGCAGGAAAAAATCGGCGTGAGCAACAAAAAGTTCCGGTAGAATAAAATAAAGCTCAAACACGTCCTTTTCTGCCGAAGCAAAGGCCTCGAACGAAGCAAAACGGGCGATCTCCACCGGCGAAAAATAATCGGTCAACAGACTTCGCAACCCGATACTCTGAAGCGTATCGGGCAACATAATGGCAATTTGTCGGGGTTTGGACATGAACTGTCAGCGGCCGTTATGCTCCATTCCAGCCACCATGGTTTGGAGAATACGGTAACGAATACGGTTATGTTGTTTGATATCGCGGCTTAAGGTACTGACGGAGAATATCACTGCATAACAGAGATTTTCATCATATTCACCTGTGAGATGCCTGATCATGATATGTCGCAAGTCCGTCAGCAGCGCTTCGATGGCGTCTTCGCCTTCGTCGGCGCCCTTCGTCCCAAGCGGGAGAATATGTTCTTTTGCCTGCCGGGCGCTCAGTGCAACGCAATAGGGAAACCATTCCTTTTCATCCTTTTTGATGCGCTTCATCAATCCGTCCTTGAAGGAATCGAATATCTTGCCAATCAGCGTAAGCGAACGATTGTCCGGATCACTCATTGAGATGAACGAACGCAAGTGGCGTTCGATGTTCGGCAACTGGTGACGCTGGTAGTAATGATTCGTTTTTGTAAGGTAATTAATAATGAGTGAGATGTGAAAGCCTTGCATTTTCTTTTCCGGGAAATAATCTTCGTTCAGGAAGGTGTTGATCATCGTCAGAAAAAAGTCTGTGTCCAGATTCTGTTTCCTGCAAATTTCCTCTACCGGTTCGTCACCCAGACCCAGATAGATACCAAACCGGTGAATCACGGGAATGAGCGAGGGATATTCTTCTACCACCTCGCTCAATTGCATATCGGGATATACTAACGACATATCTTTAAGCTTGCTCCCACTGATCGCGAAGGAGTTGTACGGCAGTTGTGACAGCGGCGGCACGATCTTCGCTCTGGCAACCGCATTCGAAACTGACGTACTTGTCATAGTTAATCATCTTCAACCCCTTGAAGCCGGCTACGTAGTTGTCGGCATCGCCGTCCTCGCCGGGCATCGAACGCCGTTTCCGGCTGGCAATATGCACGTGCTGCAAATACTTTCCGGCGGAAAGGAATGCGCCCATGTCACATGTTTCTTCCCACGTCATGTGCCAGAAATCACCCAGGCAACGAACGCCCGGATTGTTGATGTCGCGACAGATGGAAGCGGCGTCGGCTAACAGACGCAGATAAAAGGCTTCTCTCCGGTTCAGCGGCTCCAGAATCACGGTCGTATTATGCTGTGCGGCAAAAGTTCCCAGTTGGTCGAACTGTTCGCAGAGGAAATCGCGTGTCTCCTGCGTATGGGGCTTCACCGGCACCTGGCTGTTGAACGCCGGTACGATGATCACCCCCGTAGAACCTAATTCGCCCGCAGCCGTGATGATTTCGTGCATCGTGTCGATGCATTGCTGGCGTACGGCGGCCTCTTCCGAAAGGATAAATCCCTTGAAACCGGCACAAATGGCGCTCACGTGGATATTGCGCCCGCTCAGTGCATCCTTGAATTCCTTCACGCGACCGGCTAAACTTCCGCCTCCCGGTTCGAAACCCGTGATGCCCAGTTTTTCCATGAAATCAAACTTCTCGTTCAGGCTGGCGCCCGGAGGCGTGCCTTCCTGAAAGGAGAGGTTCAGTTTCGCATCCTTGCCTTTGCAACAGGCGCTTTTGTCTTCCTTGCAACAGGCCGCCTTTTCCTTGCTTCCGCTACAGGCAGACACGGCGCCGCCGCCAACTGCGGCGGCGGCGACCTTTAAAAAGTTTCTCCTGTCCAGTGCCATGACTTAGCGTGTTTGGTTACCTTGAGGTTTTCCCGGGATATGGATGAAATCCGGCAACTTAAATTCTTTTCCGGTACCGAATCCGTTGGCTGCGATACTCATCTTCTTTTCAAGATCAATATCCTGCGGATAGAGGTCTAACGGAGAAGCCGTCATTTCGTCCCACGTCACTTTGTTTCCGCTATAGGCCGATTCGCGTCCCATGATGGCGGCCATGTTGGCAACAGCCGTTTCGGATGCCTGTTCAATCACCTTCCCGCTACGGATATGGTTAATCCAGTTCACATGTTCCAGCGTATACGGATCGGTTTGCTTGTAATTGGCTTTTTCCGCCTCGCCGTCATATTTCCAAACCACATTCCCTTTCAGGTCTTTGATCACATGCCCGCCGCCGGTCGACCACGAGCCTTTCGTCCCCTGGATAAACTCGCTGACATTGCTGACCGTTTCGGCGATCTGACGGCACATGCTATGCACGTGGATCCCGTTTTCCATTTCGAAGTCAATGCTGAAATTGTCGAACTGGTCGCCGGTAACGCGACGCTGGCGTGATCCGAAGCCTACGGCATTGGCCGGTTTCAGACCGGAGAACCAGGTGAACACGTCCAGATTATGTACGTGCTGTTCCACAATGTGATCACCCGACAACCAAATCCAGTTTACCCAGTCGCGGATCATCCATTCACCATCCGACCATCCGGGTTGACGGTCTTTGTACCACAACATGCCGCCGTTCCACCAAATCGTACCGCCGGTGATTTCACCGATGGCTCCGTTCATAATCTGCTTGTAAGATTCTACATAGCTGCGTTGGTGGTGACGTTGCGTACCGGTTACGACGCACAGATTCTTTGCCACAGCCTGTTTGGCGCTGGCTACGAGGGAACGGTAACCGGCAGGGTCTACGCAAAGTGGTTTTTCGAGGAACGAATGTTTCCCTTTTTCCACTGCATACTTGAAATGAATCGGGCGGAAGATGGGCGGCGTTGCTACCAGAACGACATCCACTCCACTGTCAATTACCTGCTTGTAGGCATCCAATCCCGTGAAGCGCTTGTTTTCCGGAATGTCGATGTTCTTTTCGCTTTTCAACTTGCCGGCCAAATCGTCTACACGGTCTTTAAATGTATCGCCCAAAGCCGTGATCGTAAGTCCGTTGGCGGCAGCCAGAAAGTTGAATGCCGCTCCGGAACCGCGTCCGCCGCAACCGATCACACCGGCTTTCAATTCCTTGCCATCCGTCGCAAAATCAACCAAATCAGGTACGTAATACGTTCCCGGTTCTTTCAGCGGTTTCACCGCATCACTACTGTTGCCTGCACTGCAACAGGACATCATTGCGGAGGCTGAACTTCCGAGTACGCCACCACCTACTGCTCCCACCAATGCGGAGCTTTTCAAAAAAGATCTTCTACTGATACTGTTTTCTTTTTTCATGATTCACTTGAATTAAAACTTGAGTTAATAAATAATATTCATTCACGTATTTATTTGGTAAATAATTCACTGGATTCGCAAACGACCCGGAAGCCGATGCCGCGAATGTCGGAATACCACCAGATACTCTTGGGCTGTTGCGGATCGGTTTTCAACCAGGCGTCGTGACGGCTGTAATCGCGGGCGGCGACGCGGACGTCGGCGGCATCGGATGTATAGTTCCCGCCGCGGACGACCCATTCTTCGCCTTCCGTCACCAGCGGATTCGTCACTTCCTCGCCGTTTCCGGCGTATGCCTGAGGATCGTATTTGTCGGCGCAATATTCCATCACGTTCCCCAACATATTCTTCAGGCCGAAAAGATTGGCCTTCACGACAGCCGGTTCCTGCGTTTTATTCCGGCTGTTTTTGGCGTAGATTACGTAGGCGCTGATGCTGTCGGTTTTCGCAGCAAAGAACTTGCGCCAGAATCCTTGGTCGGAAAAGTCTTTCGGACTTCCGGAGAAAAAGTAAGGCGTTTCCGTACCGCCACGCGCTGCGTATTCCCATTCGGCTTCGGTCGGCAGGCGGTATTTTTTGCCCGTTTTCTTCGACAGCCACTGGCAGAACGTCTCGGCCGCATAGTGTGTCATCGTGATGGCCGGACGGTCGCCGAATCCCCAACCCTGGTCGGGGAATCCGAAGGGCGGCGTCGGTCCGGAAATCACGTCAACATTCGGATTACTGTTGTTGGCATACACTTTTTCAGGTGGTGTACGGCCTTCACTCATTGTGTGCGCGTAGAATGCCCAGAACTGTTCCCACGTCGTTTCCACTTCGGCCATGAAGAACGGGCTGAGGGTTACCGCCCGTACGGGCGATTCATCTTCCCGGTGGAAGGGTTCTTTCTTCGTGCTGCCCATCCGGAACGTGCCGCCCGGAATGGCTATCATCCTGAACGAAACGGAAGTGCCCGGTATTTGTTCGACATAATCGGCAAACGTCGTCACGGCCGTCGCTTCGCTGAAGATCGGCTTGGCTGCGCCGGAACCGGCTGCGCCTGCGCCGGGGATGCCCGTCATTTTCCCATGCGTATAATTCGGGTTATAATGTCCGACGTCCAGATGACAACTGATGCACTGCAAATCCAGTTTCTTTTCGTTTTCATCGTAATACAGATGCGCGGTAATGCCGTCGTCCGTAATACCTGCCGGGAAAAGATTCGTGTGACACTCCTTGCACGATTCGTTGGGGATATACTTCACCGCATGTTCCAGTTCGGACTTCACGTCCCAGTTAAAATCGGCGCTGTCCTTCGTCAGATACGACCATACGTCCTTGATGCCCAGACGGGCTTTGGCCATGTAATGGTTGACCGTCTGATGTTTCGGCGGCAAATGACAGTCCACGCAGTGAACGGTCACGCCGCTACGGTTGTTGACGTGTGTTGACAGTTTCCAACTGTCTTCGACGTGGGGATGGACATGACACATCATACACGACTCGTCGGTGGAGAAATAAACCGATAACTGATAGAGCGAGATAAAGCCTATCACGCCAAGCAAAAAGCCTGCCCCAAAAAAGATTCCTTTCCTGTTCTTCTTAGGATGAGGTTGATACGAACTGTGCGACATTCTATAAAAATACTGGTTTTTAAATTCGGCAATAAAAGTAGTACTTTTTTCTTACATGGAAAGAACTTGTTTCATACTTTTATTATTTTTCTTACATGGAACGAACGTATTTCACACTTCATTGATGCAGCGGTCGAAGCCGGCGGCCTGGCCTTCGGTGGTGAACGGCAGGGTGCGGTCGACGGCAGAGCCGTAGTTCGACCGGCACCGGGCAATCAGTTTAGCCAGATCGTCGCGGTTGTCGCTCAGTTGCTGAAGCAACGCCTGGGGTGGACTCCATTTCGCCTGACTGGCTTGGATGGTGTTGACCAGGTTATCAATGTTGTCGAACTGCCCGTCAATGAATCCGTGCCAGCGACGGATGTTGGCAAGCACGCTGGCGGGAATGCCCGCATAAGCGACTACCCCCGCAACGAAGGCGAGAAAGAGTGCGCCGCCGGCGGCGGAGAGGATTCCCCCCTCCGCAACGGAGGCGAAAAACACGTTTGAAAGGCCGAATACGATGTCGGCCAACAGCATCGAAATTTGCAATAAAACTTCCATTTTGTTGATGATTAAAGTGCTGTTAATTTTGAATAGCGTCTTCTCCGGGATCTAATATCTTCACGCCGCATGTGGAAGACAAAGCGTGTATTTCACGCGGCGTAACCGTTATAGCTTTAACCATACTTTGTTGTTATTTCAAATGGCTCGCCATAACCGGTTCCATTTTTGTTTCCTGCATACGGAAGGATATAGTATTTCGTATTCATTTTCTGAATTTTCTATGGACAATTCATAACCTCCGGTTTCAATGGCCCGTTCCTGAACCCGTCACCCTGTTTGCGCCGTCTCTTTCTTTGGGTAAAGACGAGGCGGTCCCCCAAAAGCCCTGCTCCGTTATCCTGTCCCCGATTGCTTTACTGATTTTAGCCTTTACCATGATTCCGCTTCATGGTTTTGGCTGCATCCGTTCAGCACAGTTAATAAAACAAAAGAAGAGAATGCAAATTTCAACCTTTTCATAATCGTTCCATATATATGTATTGAAACGATGCGGCGTCATCCGGCAGGGATGGCCTGTGCACGAATGCACATGACCGTCCCGCGCACAGAGTACGTCAATCTGTCCAGGGTTGCCATTTCCTGTCGTTGCTCCATCCGGCTGTTACCATCGTTTCGATGAACTGCATCCCGCGTACGCCGTCATAAACGGTCGGGAAGTCCAGCATGTCTTCGGTAGGTGTTTCCCCGTTCCATTTAGCTCGGACGGTCAGGGCGAAATTACGGTAGATATTGGCAAAAGCTTCGATAAATCCTTCCGGGTGTCCGGCAGGCGTACGCACATCCCACAGGGCCGCATCGCCCAGGAATGTATTGCTGCCAATGTGGATGATTTCTTCCGGACGGTTACCCCATTTCAGAATCAACCTGTTGGGATCCATCTGATGCCATTCGAAAGCGCCTTTTTCACCGTAAATGCGGATACCGATACTGTTTGCCTCGCCGATGGCTACCTGTGAGGCCGTCAGGACGCCTTTCAGACCGCCGTCATAGTGCAGGAAGGCCACGCCGTCGTCGTCAACCGGACGTCCGGTGGCAAAAGTGGTCAGTTCGGCACAAAGCTCGGTTACTTTTTGTCCGGTGACATATTCGCTCAGATGCCAGGCGTGTGTGCCGATATCGCCGATACAGCCGGCTTTCCCCGTCAGTTTCGGATCGGTGCGCCAGCCGGCGTTGTTACCCCCCAGCAGTTCGATACGGTCGGCCAGCCAACCCTGCGGATATTCCACGTAGAGGCGGCGCAGTTTGCCGATTTCTCCTTTGGCAATGCGGGCTTTCATTTCCTTCACCGCCGGATAACCGGTGTAAACGTGCGTCAATGCCAGCACCAGTCCGGTGTCTTCCACCTTCTTCTGTAAGAGTTTGGCTTCTTCCAGCGAGAAGGTCATCGGTTTGTCCACTACGACGTGGAAACCGAGGTCAAGCGCAGTCGCTGCCGGTTCATAATGATAGCGGTTGGGGGTGACGATCGTTACGAAATCCATTCGTTCGCCCTCCGGCAGTTTGGATTCATTTTCGAACATCTCCGTGTAGTTTTTGTAAATCCGGTTATCCGGGAGGTGGTAAGCACGTCCCGAACTGAGCGAAATTTCCGGATTGATACTGAAACATCCACATACCAACTCAATTTCATTTTCCATCAAGGCCGCGCGACGATGGATTGCGCCAATAAACGCATCGCTTCCGCCGCCGACCATTCCCATTCTTAGTTTCCTATTTTTCACGATTCCTCCAAATTTTAAAATTAAAAATAAGTAATACAGCGCATAAAAGTAGAGGTTTTTTTTTATCCCGCAAAATGTTTCCGGTTTTTTTCTCCTTTTTTTTCAGAATACAGTACCTTTGTACGCAAGACATGTAACATTTTACATGCGAATGCCGTCTAAAAGGATAGTAAACGCAGGTAAAATGATGTTTTGACTTAAAAGGAATTGTGTATATGCAAATTAAAACTATCCTTAAGGAACGGAAGTTGCAATTATTTTTTCTGGGATACGTATTGCTGCTTGTACCGGCGCTCGGCCTGATCGCCCAGAATGTTCCTCCCAGTGCGATTATGTCGGGGATTGCTGTGAGTTTTGGACTGCTGATTGTGATTTTCATGCTGTCTTCCTTTATGACAACCCGATACATCCGTTTTTTTTATTCCTTCCTGCTGACGCTGTCGCTGATTCCCGGCGCCGTGTTCACGGGATACCTGCTTTTCGCCAATGTCATGCTTTCGGAGGGAAGCATCACGACGTTGCTTGAAACGAATGCGGAAGAATCGAAAGAATTTATTTTCAATTATCTGAGCCCCTGGGTGACTGTGGGCATTGCAATGTATATTTTGTGCCCGGTGGTGATGATTTTCAAGATGAAACACATGGCCTTTCACCGGGTGAAGGAACATAAACACCTGTTCACGGCCTCCGTCTTGTTGCTTCTTTTGTTCCTGGCCATCGAACCGGTGGCACAACGCATTTATTTCGTGGATTTTTACCGTATCTTGGCCGATTACAAGGTGCGGAGCGTGCTTGAAGAAAGAGCCATCCGAAAACGCCAGCAACAGCCGTTTGAAGTCACTCTTACCGAGTCTCAGGCTCCGCAAACGCTGCTGGTCGTGATTGGAGAATCGCTTTCGCGCAGTCACATGTCGCTGTACGGTTATGAACGGAATACCAGTCCGCTCCTGACAGCCCGCCGGGCGAATCTGAAAGTGTACCGGGATGTAGTTTCGCCGCAAGTGCATACGATTCCGGTCATGCGTTCCGCCCTGAGTTTTGCCGACCATGCGCATCCGGAATACCTGACGCAACGCCCGTCCCTGTTTGAACTGTTCAATCGCGCCGGATATGAGACGCATCTGATAAGCAACCAGCCGTTCGATGACGTCAGTTCGAGTTACGAGCCGCTTTTGCGGCAGGCCGGTCACATTGTAGACCTGTCGAAAACGAACAAACCGGACGGGGTGATCCTGGATGTGTTGGAACAGGCATTGAAGGAAAACAGGCGGAAATTAGTTGTCGTCCATCTGATGGGAAGCCACACCGCATACAAGTTCCGTTACCCGTCGTCGTTCAACCGTTTCGATCGCAACGAGCCGGATGGTCTGGCGTCTCTGTTTCCCCTGAAAACCTCTGCACAGACGACTGTAGACCAGTATGACAATTCGGTGCTGTACAACGACTGGCTGATAGCCTCGATCCTGGACATGCTCGACAGGCAGTGCAAGTCGTCGGTCATGGTCTATTTTTCGGATCATGGCGAAGAAGTCTATGATTTTCGCGATTTTGCAGGTCATGCCAATGAAAAGATTTCCAGCTACATGTGCGAAGTACCGTTTATCGTATGGATGTCGGACGATTACCTGAAAAAACGAACGGATCTGGTTTTTCGGGAAGACCGTCCCTACTCTACCTGCGACCTGCTGTACAGCCTGTCCAACATGGCGGGAGTGAGCTATGAAGGATACGACGGCACCCGCAGTCTGTTCTCCCCGCAGTTTGCCGTTCGCGAACGGTTCGTCGGCACGCTGCCATACGAATCGATCGTCAAGAGTACACGCGAATATACCAATAAACGGATAGGAAATCCCTGAAAAAGAGAAACCTTTGTGTCCTTCGTGTCTCCGGATTCTATGTTCAATTCCAAATGTTTTTATAATTATTAACCAGCCTGTAATCTTTTTACTGTATTCATATAATCCACCTGAAAGGCCTGTTTTTTTCTGACCACGGCAAAAATGCGGTGTAACAGCTTGTTTCGGACATTGTTTATCACCACTTTCATGAGCTTCCCTTCAGCCGGTTTGCGTTGATAACAGGCTCTTAATTCACTGTCGTGCACCACAGCGGCTCTGGCTGCCTGAGTCAGCAGGGCTTTCATATGCCGGTTTGTGCCGGTTCTTTGGATATGCCTGCCCCGATTGCGACAGCTACCTGA
>JAITAY010000076.1 GCA_031283915.1 Tannerella sp. | reverse complement strand
ATGGTGAATGATGAAATCCGCTATTCATTTCAATGCTCTACCCTTCCGCGCTCTTCTAAAAGAATCCGCCTTTTTCTTTTTACTTACCAGCATCACACCCAGCAGGATCACCACTAATCCGGTGATCTGGATAAACGTCACCTGTTCCTTTCCCAGCGTCATCCCGATGAAAACAGCCACCAGCGGATTCACGTATGCATGTGTGCCGACTTCGGTGGCCGAGCGGACTTTCAATAACCAGACGTAAGCGGAATAGGCCATTAGCGAGCCGAAGACGATCAGGAAGGCGAGCGAAAGCCAGGCCGAAGCCGGAATTTTCGTGAAATCCGTATGACTGACATCGCCGGTAATGAACGAGCAAATCCAGAACATTGCACTGGCGAACAGCATCTGCCATGCCGAACCGGCAAAGGCATTGACTTCTTCTGCCGTCGATGAACGGTATTTTGCGTACAGCGTACCCGCCGCCCACGATATGCAGCCGAAAACCAGAATCAGGATGCCATACTCCCGGTGTTCGTTTGTCACACCCGGACTCAATTGCTCGACATACAGCATGATTACTCCCAGAAAGCCGATCAGGATACCTGCCAAAGTGGTGGCGCTACGGAAATTCCGCTTCCACATGGGCACGTCGAACGCCATAATCCAGATAGCGGTCGATGAGGCAACGGTGGCGACGAGGCTGCTACTGAGATACCGTTGCGCCAGCATCACAACCGCCATGTCCACAAACAGCAAAACGATACCGCTGACCGCCGACTTTCGTATCAGGTTTCTCCTGAACACCGGTTCGCCCCGGAAGCAGCACCAGCCCAGCAACAGCATCCCGGCCACACTGAAACGGATGGCGCCGAGCAGAAAGGGCGGAAATCCTTTCAGGGCGACGCCTATTAAATAATAGGTGGAACCCCAAACGACATATATCAGGAAATAGGCGAACCATACGCCTGTTTTCCTTACTCCGGCCTGTTCACTTTCCAAAAACACGTCTGAATCTTTCAAGTCCTTCCATCAGGCGTTTCTCCGGACAGGCGATATTGAACCTGACAAACCCTTCCCCGGCCCGGCCATAGATCGTTCCTTCGTTCACCCACAGTTTTTCCTTCTCAAGCAGCATTTTCGCGATTTGGGCAGAGGATAATCCGAGTTGCGAGCAGTCCACCCAAACCAGGTAAGTCGCTTCGAGCGGTAATACGGGGAGTTTGGGAAAGTATTTCGCAAAACAGTCTTTGAAACAGGTGTAGTTGTCATACAGATACCGTTTCAGCGCTTCGAGCCATGCTTCCCCTTCGTTGTATGCGGCCATCAGCGCTTCGACGGCAAAGACGTTGATTTCGCAGACTTCGTTTATGTTAAGAGCCTTGTCTATTTGCTTCCGTTTCGTTTCGTCGGCGGCGATGATGTTGGCGACCTGTATGCCCGCCAGGTTGAACGTCTTGCCGGGAGAAGTGCACGTGACGGAACTGTACAGAAAATCCTCGCTTAGGGAGGCAAACGGAAGATGGGTATGACCCGGATAAACCAGGTCGCAGTGTATCTCGTCGGACACGACCGTCACCCGGTTGCGCAGGCAAATGTCCCCGATTCGGCTCAGTTCTTCTTTCGACCATACCCTGCCCGCCGGATTGTGCGGATTGCAAAGCAGCAGGAGTTTGGCCTGCGGGTCGGAGGCTTTTGATTCCAGGTCTGCAAAGTCAACCGTATACGTCCCGTTCCGGTATATCAAATCATTTGAAACCGTTTCGCACTGATCGTTGCGGATGGAAGAAAAGAAACAGTTATAGACCGGCGGTTGGACAATTACTTTATCACCCGGACAGGTTAATGCCTTGATAACGGCGGATAAGGCGGGCACTACACCCGTGGTGAAAAGTATCCAGTCCCGTTGCAGGTGGAAGTTATGCCGCCGTGCAAACCATCCCGTAACGGCGTCAAAGCAGGCGGCGGGAATTTTCGTATAACCGAAAATGCCGTGCCGCACTCTTTTCTCCAACGCATCCATAACAGGCCGGGCGGTACGGAAATCCATGTCAGCCACCCACATCGGCAACACATCGCTGTCGTCCGCCGAATCCCATTTGCAGGAATGGCTGTTCCGGCGCGGGATGATTTCGTCAAAACAGGATTTCATCACTCAGCAAATTTGCCGGGTCACCCGGATATGGCACGCTCCCGGCTGACGGCAGTTTTCGTCGATCATGATTTCGCCGATACTGTGAGCCGTGATACTTCCGCCCTGCGGGTTTTTCACGCTTGTCACGCGACTGTTTATTTCGGCTTCCAGCGTGCTGTCTTCAAAACACAGGTCGGCCGTTTCGGCCATTTCGCAATTCTCCATCACGAGGTTGGTCGCGTAACACAGCGGTTGCGTGCCCGATATCCTGCAATTCACCAAACGCAGGTTTTTCGAGTGCCAGCCAAGGTATTCCCCTTCGATGACCGAATCGTACACCGTCACGTTTTCCGTTTTCCAGAAAGCGTCTTTCGAATCCAAATGCGCATTGCGTACCACCACGTTTTTGGCATCCTGAAACGAATAATTCCCTTGCAGCTTGAAATCGCTTAGCTCTATATTTTCGGAATACATGAAAATATAGTCGCCGCCTTTGA
The DNA here is from genome assembly GCA_031283915.1 of Tannerella sp. Taxonomy (GTDB): domain Bacteria; phylum Bacteroidota; class Bacteroidia; order Bacteroidales; family Tannerellaceae; genus Tannerella. The sequence continues at coordinate 3,077 of JAITAY010000076.1, read as the reverse complement.
CTTCGACATGCTTGAACTCGAGGTTGCGACAGTTCCAGCAACATTCCGCCGCGCTTGTCAGCCGCACGTTTTCGAGATACAGCCCGTCGATTTCCCGGAACATCTTGGGCGCTTCCACCAGCGTGTTCGTCATGCGGATATTTGTCGAATACCAGATTGCCGCACGGCTGTATACGGTGAACAGACAGTCTTCTATCAATGTATGGTCATTGTGCCAGAAGGGGTATTTACTCATAAACGTGCACCTGTACGCCTCAATGTCGCGACTCTCTTTCACGGGCGATTCCCCGGGGTAAAACCGTACGCCCTCGAGACGGAGGCCATTGCTGGCGAACAGCGGTCGTTCGCCCTCAAAAAAAGTATCACTGATTTTCTTCTTCATCTGTAAGTTGTTTATGTGATTTATCGTATAAGTTTCAATCGTTTCCCGTAGGTAAACATGCGCCAGATCCATTCGAGCGGCCCGAATTGCAGGTAACGCATCCATACGCAACTGAAAATTAGCTGTAACATGAATACGCCGGCGGCCATGAGTTCGACGTAAACCAGACCCGTGGTTGCACCCAGGCCGAATCCGATGCCATAGAAAATGACGGCGCCGCCAACCGACTGTCCCACGTAGTTGCTCAACGCCATGCTGCCCGGCGCCGCCAGCAGCCGGAAGAGGTTCGATTCCGGGCGTTTAAGGTACCACAGGCTGACGGTCGACAGGTAAGCCAGACATACCGGCACCACACTGGTTGCATACATCAGGGCATGAGCGGTGAATCCCAGCGGACGGTCGCCCGTGGCGCTCCATGCGTACAGTGCGGACAGGGGGAGGCCGGCGGCAAAGCCATACAGCCGGACTTGCTTCAGGAGCGACCGGTGACGGGCGAGATGGGCATACATCCGGTTCCGTCCGATGTACAGGCCGAGGATAAACAGTGCCAGTACCTTGAAAATCCGGTTCCCTTCGGCAAATTCCTGTATCCGGACGAATGCGCCGGAGATAAGGAATTTGAAAACTTCCGGATAGCTCCTGGCATTCAGCAGCCACGTGCCGAAATTGTCGTCCGTGATGCCGTTCTTCCGGTTGAAGTACTGTGTAGCCTCGATGGCCGGCGCCGCCGCGTCGAAACCGGTCAACTCCTTCAGGGCATCCATGACGACGGGAAAAAACAGCAGGGCGGCGGAAACAGACAGCAGTTTTTTGTCGGACAGGTTCCTGAACAGGGGCAGCAACATGCCGAGCAGGGCATACAGCAGCAGGATGTCGCCACTCCAGACAAACATCAGGTGCAGGAATCCGATTACCGCAAGCGCCGTCATCCTGCGGTAAAAAACAGCCAGGCCGTTTTTGTTCTTTTGCAGCGAACGCGACAGAATGATGGAGAAACCGATGCCGAAGAGGATGGAAAACAGACTGTAGAACTTCCCGTCGATAAAGACGTACTGCAAATATTTTACGATGCGGTCGAAAGTCGCTGTCGGCATCGCTTCGACGATTTCCTGCTTCTGGAAGGTATATAATGCAAATTCGGGAAAGTTGGCCAGGCAGATTCCTGACAGTGCAATTCCCCGCAAGGCATCTAAAATCCGGTAACGCCCGGTCGGAGCGACCGGGCTGTCTGTATCTGATGAGAATTTACAACACACTCAATTATCTGATTTTACAGGGTAAAAGTAGGGATAAGGCAATAAAATCAGCCCGTTTTGCGGATAAAAACGAAGAAAGAGGTAATGAAAACGAAATTCACTCAAACGACAATAACAAAAATAATGATGAATGATGAATGATATACTGCATGCGGTATGATTTTGTGCAGGTGCATATCTTCCCCGCAGGGGAATCCTGTCAATAGGAAAACGGGTATCCCTTGTCCCCGTTAAGGGATTCATAAACAGGAGGTGAATGTCCTGACTGGCCATCCGGCACGTTGACAACCGGTGTTTTCTATGGATATGTTTACCCTGACGGGCAATGCACTAAACTATGCCGTGTGCAGTATAGCAACGCTTACTTTCAAGTTGGCAACGCTTACTTTTAAGTTAGCAACGCTTACTTTTAAACTTGCAGCGCTTACTTTCAAACTTGCAGCGTTTACTTTTAAACTTGCAGCACGTACTTTCAAACTTGCAGCGCTTACTTTTAAACTTGCGACGCTTACTTTTAAGTTTGAGACGCTTACTTTCAAGTTAGCGACGCGCGTTTGCAAGCCTGCAAAGTCCGCGTAACATGCTGCAAAAACAGCAAACGCCCAATGGCGAATGTCAGTAACGACATATCGCCAAAGGGCGGTATCCGACGACAGTACATGACCTCCCCATGCATTAAAAAAGAACGTATGAAATAGAATTTTAATACCGGAAGAAAGTACGGTAACCGGATTTTGCAAGCGTACAGGGATGCTGTTGGCAGCGCCTGAAAACGAAATATGTGAGATATATGAGGAACCTCCTACGCCCGGATGAGGCGCAACGGAGAAACGTAAGGATTGATTATCAGGACTTTTGCCCCCCCCCCCTTAACGTTTTATAACATCCGGTAGAAAGTAGACCTTTATACATTTTCATTGTTTTTACGGCTGACAAAGATAAAAGGCCTTTTTCAAAAAACCAAAGAATCGACAAAAAAATAAGAATGTTTAACTTGCCGGCGGCGGATCTCCGCTCTCCCGACTGCTCCCCGCAGGGAAATGAAAGCCGTCAGAGTTAGTGATTAGTGGTTAAGAGATGGCAAATAGCAGGAAAGAAGCGTTAGGCAGGAAGGAAAGAAGGGTTGATCGGACGGCTTCGTCATACTCCTGTGTAACAACATTGCAAAAGCCTTATATAACTTGAGTTTTGGCTAAGCCAACCTTATTTCTACCTTATTTAAAGAACAAAACAACCTTAGTAGCGCAGGGAAGGAGGCAGAAAGCCAACCTTATTACCGTATTCCTGTAAGGCGTCAGACGCGACAGAACCATAAGGTAATAAGGAGCTGTCTGAAAATAAACCACCCATTTACGGGTCTGTTTTTCACCATACTTCCTCCTGAAAATGCTTACATACCCCGGTATGCGCGCATTTTCAGTCGTTGGATGGCAAAAAAC
>JAITAY010000074.1 GCA_031283915.1 Tannerella sp. | reverse complement strand
TCCGGACTGTCTATGCCGTTTTCATTCTCCAAATTCATGCGGCAGGGACATACCAAAGGGCAGTTGTATCTCAAGATCTTCCGGCGTTTTGCATTGCTCTTCCTGCTTGGCTGGATTGCGCAGGGCAATCTGCTGGATTTGCGCACGGATACGTTCCATATCTATTGTAACACCCTCCATGCGATAGCCTTCGGTTATCTGATTACCGCCCTGATCATCCTGAACGTACAGCACATCAGGGCGCAACTGGCCATCGGCGTTTCGCTGGTCGTGGCTTACTGGGCATGTATGACGTTCATTCCCGTGCCCGGTTTCGGCGCCGGCGTATTCACGCCCGAAGGCAATCTGGCGATTCATATCGACCATGCCGTGTTCGGACGTTTCGACGACGGTACGCAATATACGTGGATGCTGACCGGTATCGCTTTCGGCGCAACGGTTATCTCCGGCTATTTTGCAGGCTATTTGCTAAAGCGGAAGATTTCTGCGGAACAGAAACTGAAACTGCTTTCGCTGATTGGCGTTGCCCTGATTGCCGGAGGGTTGCTCTGGGGATTGCAGACGCCGGTTATCAAAAAAATATGGTCATGCTCCATGATTCTGCTTAGCAGCGGGATTTGTTACCTGTTGCTGGCGCTGTCGTTCCTTTTGACGGACAAGTGGAAACTGTCGGGCTGGTGGGTCACCGGCCTTCGCATCTTCGGCCTGAACGCCATCGCTGCTTATATGCTTCATACGACGTTCAAATTAGACAGGATTGCCCAGGCTCTGCTCCATGGATTGGAGCAATATGCCGGTGATTTCTATCCGTTTCTGCTGGCGCTGGGCGAATTTGGCATCCTGTGGTTCATCATCCGGCACATGTACAAGTATAAGATATTCCTGAAAGTGTAAAAGCGGTATCCATGAACAGACGAATATTTATCAAAAATGCATTAGGCGGCATAACTCTGTTGCCGCTGGGCGCGGCGGCATGGTCTTCCTGCCGGGCGGGGAAGACGGATTTTTATGCACCGGAAGATTTTGCCGAAATGCCTAAAGCGGACGCGCATTTTCACTACGACACCTTCAACGACGCCTGCCTGAAATACGCTGCATCCATCCACATGCATATCCTGTCTATCAATGTGGACGCCGGCAAGGATCTGGACATGCAATTCGCCATCGGCGAGCGTTTCGGGGAGCAGTATCCCGAATGGTTTGATTTCCTCGGCACGTTCCCGGTAGACGGATTCGGCTCGCCGACGTTCTCCGACGATATTCTTCTGCGTGTGCAGGAGTGTATTGCCGCAGGCGCCAGGGGAATCAAGATATGGAAAAATATCGGCATGACGTTGAAGGATGCGGACGGAAACTATGTGATGGCCGACGATCCGGTGTTTGACCCGGTGTATGCCTGGCTGGAGCAGGAAGGTCTTCCGCTGGCTGCCCATCTGGGTGAGCCGCGTAACTGCTGGTTGCCCTATGATGAAATCACGATGGGCAATGACCTGAATTATTATACGAAGCATCCCGAATATCACATGTATCAGCATCCCGAAGTGCCTTCCTGCGATGCGCAAATCGCCGCGCGCGATCATATCCTGGCGAAATATCCGCGGCTTATGTTCGTCGGCGCACATATCGGCAGTCTGGAATGGAATCTGGACGAGGTAGCCAGGCGGTTCGAGCGGTATCCGAACTTCCATGTCGATCTGTCTGCCCGGCTCGGACATGTACAGCTCCAAACCTTGCAGGACAGGCAAAAGGTGTACGATTTCTTTGTCAAATATCAGGACCGGATACTGTATGGTTCGGACGACGGTCCGATCGACGGGAATGCGCAGCAGGTGGAGGAACACCACCGGGCGCTCCATGAGACCTGGCGCCGTCAGTGGCTGTTTCTGGCTACCGGCGAAACCATCCCGGCAGACAAATTTAATACGCCCAATCCACCGCAAACCATCGAAGGGTTGCGTTTACCGAAAAGCGTAATTGACAAGTTATTCCTGGAAAACTTCAGAAGAATCTATCATTAATGGTTAATGATGAATGATGAATGATTAGTGGTTAATACGGGGACAGCCGTACCGGTATCATTCATCATTCATCATTTGCGTAGCGAAGCTTATCGCCCGATGCAGTGATAGGTGAAGCCGGCTTCGGCCAGTTCATTCGGATTGTATATGTTCCGGCCATCGAAGATGAGCAGCTTTTTCATCCGCTGTTTCACGGCTGTCCACGAAGGCAAACGAAATTCCTTCCATTCGGTCATGATCAGCAACGCCTCGGCGCCATCGACCGCTTCATAAATATCCTTTGCATAACGGACGCTGTCGCCTATCCGTCGTCGGGCTTCCGGTATCGCTACCGGATCGTACACCGTCACGCGACAGCCGGCTTTCAACAGGGCTTCGATTAAAACCAGCGCCGGCGCTTCGCGCATATCGTCCGTTTCCGGTTTAAAGGCCAGTCCCCACAACGCAATCTGTTTGCCGTTCAGCTCGTCGCCATACTCTTTCCGGAGCTTGCGAAACAGGATGGTTTTCTGATCTTCGTTCACATCCTCCACCGCCTGCAGAATACGCATCGGGTAGTGATGCGTCCGGGCTGTCCTGATCAACGCTTTCACATCCTTAGGGAAACAGGAACCGCCATAGCCGCAGCCGGCATACAGGAAACTGCTCCCAATGCGGCTGTCCGCCCCGATCCCTTTCCGTACCATATTAATATCCGCCCCGATAATTTCGCAAAGGTTCGCCATGTCATTCATGAAACTGATGCGCGTGGCCAGCATGGCATTGGCCGCATATTTCGTCATTTCCGCCGACGGGACATCCATGTAAATGATGCGAAAATTATTCAGCATGAAGGGATGATAGAGTTTTTCCATCAGTTTTTTCGCCCGTTCGGTCTCTACGCCAACCACAATCCGGTCGGGATGCATGAAATCCGTTACCGCCGCGCCTTCTTTCAGAAATTCCGGATTGGAAGCAATGTCAAAGTCGATGGACACACCCCGTTTGGCCTGTTCGTCCAGAATGGTTTGCCTGACTTTTTGCGCAGTACCGACCGGCACCGTGCTCTTGGTCACCACCAGCAGGTATTGCGACATGCACTGTCCCACCGTACGGGCAACGTCCAGCACATACTTCAAGTCGGCGCTGCCGTCCTCGTCCGGCGGTGTCCCGACGGCGCTGAACAGCACCTCCACCTTGTTGATCACCGACGCCAGATCGGTCGTGAAATGCAGTCGCCCGACTTCATAATTCCGGATGACCATTTCTTCCAGTCCCGGCTCGTAGATGGGAACAATCCCTTTTTTCAAATTTTCTATTTTCCGACTGTCAATATCCACGCAATATACCTCGGTGCCCATTTCGGCAAAACACGTACCGGTTACTAATCCGACATATCCTGTTCCTACGATTACTATCTTCATGACTCGTTATCATTTTTCTAACAGGGCGTAAAAGTAGACGTTTTATCTGAAATACCAAAAACCGGCAGCGCAAACGGGTGTAATCTAATGTAACGTACAAGGAAAAGGGAAAAGGAAGGACAAAAAGTTTGCATACACACGAAAAAGAATGGAAGCATGTCTGCAACTCATACCGCCCAGCACGCAGTGTATTTAGCGGGAGTAATACAAAAATTGAGCAGTTCGCCTTTGTCGCTGACCATCAGATGAGGTTTGAAGCCACAGAACCGATGACAGAAACTGCTGCAGAAAAAACAAATCATAAATGATTATACTGCACGCGGTATCATTCGGTATGCTCCTTCCCGTGCGCAGTATAACCTTCTAACAAGATTTAACTAAATCTCCGACGTAGTCGGTAGTTTTGCCGTAACCTCTGGGAGAACTGCCGACATAGTCGGTAGTTTCGCCGTAACCTCTGG
>JAITAY010000070.1 GCA_031283915.1 Tannerella sp. | reverse complement strand
TACATGACGCGCCACTCCATCGACCGTTTCTTTGACCGGCAACAGGCAGCCGGCCTGCGGGAACACATCCGCACGTTGCAGGGCGTGGTGATCGTCTTCGGCGTGGGAGCGGCGTATCTTCGGCCGGATGCCGACATACTGATCTATGCCGACATGGCACGCTGGGAGATTCTGCAGCGTTTCCGTCGGAACGAAGTTGGCAACATCGGCGTAAAGAATGCTGCCGAACGTGCATCGCTCCAGTATAAACGTGCCTTCTTCGTGGACTGGCGTATCTGCGACCGCTTTAAGAAAAGCCTGATGAAACGCTGGGATTACGTGCTGGATACGAATCTTCCCGGGCAGCCCCGGATGATTACCCGCGCACTGTTTGAGGAAGGACTGACTGCGGCCGTTCGCCGACCGTTCCGCGTGGTACCGTTTTTCGACCCCGGCCCCTGGGGCGGACAGTGGCTGAAGGAGGTCTGCGACCTGGATCGGGACGCCGTCAACTTTGCCTGGGGGTTCGATTGTGTGCCGGAAGAAAACAGCCTGCTGTTCGGGTTCGGCGACGTGCGTTTTGAACTGCCCGCCATCGACCTTGTTTTCGCCCGCCCGGAGGAACTGCTCGGCGTGCCGGTATACGGACGTTTCGGTGACGAGTTCCCCATCCGTTTTGATTTTCTGGATACGATGCAGGGAGGCAACCTGAGCTTGCAGGTGCATCCCCTGACGGAATATATACAGGAAAAATTCGGGATGCATTATACGCAGGACGAAAGCTATTACCTGCTCGATGCCGGCGACGATGCGGCGGTCTATCTGGGATTGCGGGAAGGCGTCGATCCGCAGGGAATGCTTTCCGCCCTGCAGGACGCTCAACAGTCGGGACGGTTTGACGCCGAACGGTTTGTCGGCAGATATCCGGTGAAAAAGCATGACCACGTACTGATTCCGGCCGGGACGGTACACTGCTCCGGGAACAACAGCGTGGTACTGGAAATCAGTGCAACCCCGTACATATTCACCTTCAAGCTATGGGACTGGGGGCGGCTCGGACTGGACGGGCGTCCGCGTCCCATCAACCTTACCCGCGGAGAACAGGTGATTCGGTGGAACCGCACGGAGTCGTGGGTAAGGCGCGAACTGCTGAACCGGACTGTGACGCTCCGCGAGGGAGACGGCGTCCGCGAAGAGCGCACCGGCCTGCACGAACAGGAATTTATTGAAACGCGCCGGCACTGGTTTTCCCGGCCGGCACTGCATGAGACGGGCGGAAGCGTGAATGTCCTGAATCTGGTCGAAGGACGGGAGGCGATTGTGGAAAGTCCCGGCCATGCCTTTGAGCCGTTTGTCGTACACTACGCCGAGACCTTCATCGTACCTGCGGCGGTGGGCGAATACACAGTCCGCCCCTGCGGCGAATCGGAAGGAAAAGAATGTGCCACCATCAAAGCCTTTGTACGCCATCATGCCTAACCTGCCGTTCGACCCCGGTATAGCCGTCGTTCCGCATCCGTCGGGCGTCGGGTTCGTTTACGGAGAAGACGTGTTCGGCCCGGAACCCGAAAACCGCCGGCTGGACGACATTCGTAAAAGCCTGCTCGATCCGGCGTGTACCGGTCCCGAAATCGTCTATTCCATTGCGATGGATGTGGGCAGGAAGAAAGACCGGGAGCAGCTCCGTTCGCTGCATCTGTTGTTTGGAGTGGTAGCATATGCCGCCGGCAAACTCGGACGCGAGCCGGTACGCAGTCAGGGACATATCCACAGAGCGTCGCTTCGCAACGGCCGTTCGACGCCGGAGGTGTATGAAATCTGGACAGGCAAAGCCGTCATCTACATGCAGGAATATGCGGAAGACAGGCCGGGACGCTGTTTCGCCGTCGAAGCGCATCCGGGTGACGTGGTCATTGTGCCGCCCGGCTGGGTGCACGCCACCATCAGCGCCTGTCCCGAACAGCCGCTTGTATTCGGCGCCTGGTGCGACCGTGACTACGGATTCGAGTACGACGGCGTACGCAGGCACCGGGGCATCGCCTGGTTCCCGGTCTACAACGAGCGGAACGAACTGGAATGGACAGCCAATCTGCATTATCAACCCTCCGGGCTGATCTGCAAAAAGCCGGGTGACTACGCGGCGCTGAACATCCGCAAAGGCCAGCCCATTTATCGTACCTTCGAAGCTTCGCCGGAAGCATTCCGTTACGTTCCCGATCCGCAAATAAAGGAACAGGTCTGGCAAACGTTTGAACCGTAATGCCGGAACATACAATGTATTTCGGGATGGGAAATGAATAATTATACTGCACGCGGTATCGTTTTGTGCAAAAACAGGTAGTTAGTAGCTAGTAGTTAGTAGAATAGTAGCCGGTAGTTCTGTGATACGACGAAGCTGTCCGCTCAAACCCTCACGTTTACGCCTTTCCCTCCAACGGCCGCTTTTCTGCCAACCGCCCTCTACTAACTACTAGCTACTAACTACCCCTTTATGCACAAAACTATACCGCGCGCAGTATAAGGAATAACAAGACCTCCCGTACCCGCAGGGTACGGGAGGTTCAAGGGTATAAAGTTTCTTACTTCAAGAGGAAACCGATACAGTCAAATACATCCGCTCAACCGCCGGGGCCGCGTCCGCCGCCCGGAGGAGGCCCGGGCCCAAACCGCATACCATCTCCGCCCCGCCGCATATCCGATTCGGAGGCGCCGCCCTTGAAGATATTGAAGCGGTAGATGAAATGTAACATGACATAGCTGCTCAGCGTGTTGTATTCCGAATAGCGGATGTTGCTGGCCGATGCGCTGTAGGAAATGTTACTGCGCTGCTGCAGGATGTCGTAAAGCTTGAGCCGGAGCATCCCCGCATTGTTTTTGAAAAACGATTTGGACACTGACGCATTCCATAAAAGTTCCTGCTGTTCGTAACCTTCCGTGTAGCCTGCGTTGGTGGAGTAGTTAATATCGCTTTCTATCTGAAATTTGTACGGCAGATAGAGGGTGGTGAAAGCGCCTCCGCCGTAATTGTAGGTCTTCAAGTCGTTTTGTCCCTGCAACGTGTTTTTGGTCTGATTGTAACGGATGTTTCCGTTCAGGCCGAAGTCGAAAAGGTCGGAACGGTAATTGATACCGAGGCGTTCATTCAGTCCAAGCCCTTTGCTCGTATTTTCCCGGTCGTTGATAAATCCTTTGGAGCTGTTGTAGGAAGCCCATGACATCGAATTGACGCTGAATTTTTTGTTTTTGAAAGGCGTATTGAATATCACACGGATGTTTCCGTCGTAATTTCCGTCCACATTCTCATAAGTACTTACTCGCTTTCCGGTACTTGCGTCGTAGGTGGATTTGTTTACGATACTGTTCAGGATGTAGTTTCCGTTGGCGAAAATCATAAACGCCGTCTGGTTTTCGGGAACAAACTTCTGGAAACGGAGACGCAGATTGTTGGTATACGTCGGCTTCAGATCCGGGTTTCCGCGCGTGGTATTCAGCGGGTCGGAGACGTCGTCGACAGGTTGCAGCTGCTGCATGGAGGGCTGGCTGGTACGGCCGTCGTAATCCATGCGCAGATTCGTCCGCCGGTCAAAGATATAGTTCAACTGGGCGGTGGGGGAATAGTTCATGACGCTCCGCGACATGGCATAGAGCACCTGGTCGCCCACGAAAGTCTCCGTTGTGGAGCGGGACGGGTCTATATTGAATCCGACGGTATAATTGTATTTGTCCCGCACGGACTTGAATGCAATGCTGGTGCGCTGTTCGGTGGCGCTGTTGCGCGTACTCTGGCTGTAGGTAGTATCCAGTTCCGTATACTGTCCGGTACCGTCGTTGCTGTACGAGTTTTTGAGCGCTTCCCGCTTGTTCTGGCTGATACGGTAGGTGGCCTGCAGGAAATTATTATGTCCCAGCGGCTCTACCCACGATACATACGCGCGGTAGCTGAATCCGCTGTTGTCGTAGCGCACCTGCTGGTCGATGATGTCGCTCGAGTCGCCGTACAGAGCATAGTGCGTAGTGGAAGCGTTCAGGCCGTTGCTGTAGGAATCGTTCAATTCCCCGGACAGCGACGCGCTGAATACACGTCCCCGGCTGTTCAGCTTCCGGCTGAATTCCAGGCGGGCGGACATGTTGTATCCTTCGCCGTCGGACAGGGAATAGGATGTCGATCGATTCACCGTATCCATCCGGCCGTCCAGCGAATGCGAATATTCATCTTCCTCGCTGTGTGTCCGGCTGTAGCTGATATCCGGCTGGAAGATGATTTGCGTCAGGGTATCCGGTTTCCATTCCATGCGCAGGTTGATTCCGAAGTTATCTCTGACGGTGTTGTTGCGGCTCTCGCTGAAATCATACGTCGTGCTGTCTCCCGGCAGGATGTTTTGCGTATTGTATTTGCTTTCCGCCAGGTTGTCCGAGTGGGAATAGCGGGCATTGCCGCCCAGGGTCAGTTTTTTGGGGATAAATTCCTTGCTGAAATTGGCTCCGAACATGCCGGAGGTCGTGATTCCGTTGCCTGCGCCGAATCCGCCGAACCCGCGCCGCCCGCCGCCCATGCCGCTGAACATGCTCGCGCCCAGGTCGGAAATACCCATGTTGTTCGTATTGTTCACTCCGCCCATGAGGGTAAACTGGTCGTTGTTGAAAATCCGGTTCACCATGAAATTGCCTTCATAGCGCTGGTTGCTGCCGTAGCCGGCGAGGGCGTTTCCAAACCAGCCCTGTTTCATGCCCGGCTTGACGGTCAGGTTGATTACGGCCTCTTCTTCACCGTCGTCAAAACCGGTCATCACGGCCATGTCGCTTTTCCGATCCAGTACCTGCACTTTATCGACCATCCGGGCCGGCAGATTCTTGGAAGCCACTTTCGGGTCATTCGAGAAAAACTCTTTCCCGTCCACCATGATTTTCTTTATTTCCTTTCCGTTGACAGTCACCTTGCCCTCCTTGTCAACCTCCACGCCGGGCATTTTTTTCAGCAAGTCCTCCAGCACCGATCCTTCCGTCACCTTATACGAATCGGCATTGTATTCCACCGTATCGTTCCGCACGGTGACTTCCACTGCCTTGGCCGTCACCGTGGCTTCCTCCAGCAGAATCGCATCTTCCCGCATTTCGATGTTACCCAGGTTGACGGATTTGTTTCGTCCGTTGACGTCCAGCAACTGATAAACCGTTTCAAATCCGAGATAGGTGATGTTGAGCAAATACTTCCCGTTTTTCACGTTCCTGACGGAAAAACCGCCCCTGTCATCACTGACAACCCCCTGTATAAACGTACTGTCCTTTGCATTCAGCAGACGGATTGCAGCCTGTTCGACCGGCTTCCCGTTTTCTTTTTCGATAATGCTTCCCTTTACTTCCACCTGGGCGAATGCCGGCAAAGATAACAGAAGAAACAGCGGTAGTAATAAATGCCTTCTTTGTATCATACGATATAACCTGTTAAATTAGTTTTAGTCACGGAAAAGTAGACGCCCTGCCTTCGGGATAGTTTAAAAGAATCTCCTGTTTTTTATTTAATTAACCAACACATGACCATACGAAAGCAAAACAGGCAGGAGCATCACATTTTGATAATTTTCAGGGAAAAAGGATACACCGTGCGCGGAAAAACCGGTTACGGGATTACTCCGTGCACAATCCCCCCGGGATAAAATCCCGGGCTACCGATATGCCGTCCTTGACGGGACATGGGTTACCCCATTCTCCATTACGGTTATACTTTATATATTTCCCCTCCCTAACTGCGACATTCGGTTATTCGGTTGCCGCCGCAAGCTACGGGAAAACTACCGACTATGTCGGCAGTTTCGCCGTAACCTCTTGGAGAAAAACCGACATAGTCGGCAGTTTCGCCGTAACCTTTGGGAGAAAAACCGACTACGTCGGTAGTTTCGCCGTAACCTCTGGGAGAAAAACCGACATAGTCGGCAGTTTCGCCGTAACCTGTGAGAGAAAAACCGACATAGTCGGCAGTTTTGCCGTAACCTGTGGGAGAAAAACCGACTATGTCGGCAGTTTTGCCGTAACCTTTGGGAGAAAAACCGACTATGTCGGCGATTTGGTTAAATCTTGTTAGAGAAGATCGAATAACCTCCTAACTGAATAAAGAGAAAGTCAGCAATCAGTGATTCGAGGCCGCAGTCCCCAAAGTCCCCAAAGTCCCCAAAGTCCCTCCAGTCCCCAAAGTCCCCGTTAGTAGTTAGAGATTAGCAGGAAAGCAGCCTTATGAGGGAAAGCTACGGACCACGAATCACAAACAAGCACCGTGATATTTACCATATCCAGCCCCGTTCAGTTATCCGGTTATTTTTATTCGGATAGACACCGTTTTCCGGTTCCAAAAAACACAGATAATATTATCCATGTCTGATTTTGAGGATTAAAAAGCCAACAATCTATTATTTATGATGAATCATCAAATGGTCAAAGGAATGATGCTTTTATTTATAAACGCTGTTCCTGTGGTCAATCTTAATCACTTCAACGGTAAGAATATCATCCTGAATCGTGTAGACAATACGATAAACACCTGTACGGATACGATAAGCGTTTTTGGAACCGGACAACTTTATACTGCCAAAAGGGCGCGGGTCGAACGACAGGGAAGCTAATTTCTTGTGTATTTTAACCAGATAATCATTGGGGATAATTTTCATGCTCTTTTGTACCTTATCCGACAGAATTACTTTATATTGCGTCATATTTCAGCCCACGCCTTTTGTATTCTTTCTTCATAAACTCCTCAAGTGTGACATATTCCCCTTTTTCCTTCTTTGCCGCTTCAATTTCAAGCAAGTCTAAAAAATCCTCCAGCAACTGATTTTCTCCGTGCATATCCAAATCCACACGGACATAACGCTTTTTCCCGGTAGCATCTTTTGTGTATTTTATTCCTGCAAGTTCCATAGGCGATAAATTATTTATTTACATCTGCAAAGATACGATATTTTCCAGTTCAATGTTGTCTCCGAAAAAAATCGACCTCAAACCGGGCTTTCAAAGCAAAAACGTGACAATCGCTCCATTGTCACGTATTTGCTTTCCGAAACAGGGAAATTCATTTTTTTCGATATACTTTTGTGGTTGAACTAAAAAATAGTACAGCAGTGAAAGAAAAAATCTTATCAGCATTAAAAACCGCCGTCCAGGTAAACGGAAAAACCAGTATCTCGGACAAAACCCTCGAAGCGTATGCGAATCTCA
>JAITAY010000049.1 GCA_031283915.1 Tannerella sp. | reverse complement strand
GCCGAATTTGCTGTTCAAAGTATCCGGAACTGGTGGTATAAAATGGGTATCTGTTATCACAATAACGCCGACAGTTTGCTTATAACAGCCGATGGCGGCGGAAGCAACAGCAGCAAAGGCAAATTATGGAAATATGAGTTGCAAAAATTTGCCAGCGAAACAGGATTGACCATAGAGGTATTGCATTTTCCTCCCGGTACAAGTAAATGGAACAGGATAGAACACAGGTTATTTTCTTATATATCAAAAAAATGGCGAGGACAACCATTAATAAGGTATCAGGTGATAGTAAGTTTTATAGCTAACACAATGACAACAACAGGATGAAAAGTAGATTGCGAAATAGATGATAAACACTGTGAAACAGGTATAGAAATTACAGATGAACAATTAGCTGAATTAAATATTTGTCAAAATGAATTCCATGGGAAATGGAATTACAAAATTCTACCTGAATAAAGTCAGATTATTGCGTAACACTTCCTTAGGAAAGTCTTCTCAAAGAACATTTCACATACGGCAAATTCAGGCACCCTGATTCGGTTATGTCAATTGCCTGAGACCTCCGCAGTCTGCGAATTTTATCAAAAAATAGCCTTATAGCAACGTATATACAACCTGCTGAATAAGGCTATCCGTATTTTTTTTACAGATCAACCGCTTTTACGCGAAAAACCTTTCCATTGCGAGCAAAAACCAATTCTCCGTTTTCCTCTTTTCTTTTCTTTACCAAACGTTGAAATGCAAGGCTTGCACCTTTTATTACGTTCTTCTCAAATGTACTTAACTCACGTTCATTCATAAGCTTCCAACTTTTTATAAATAACAGAATTATAGATAGTCCGTTTAATATTCTTTTTAAATCCCTTGGCTATCACCTCTAAAGGTGACAAGGAATTGTCCGCAATCATCCAAAAATCACAAATCGGCAGATACAACTCAAACAAGTTATGAATACCCGCTTCATAACGGCGGCGGATCGTTGATTCCGTCACGTTATGACCGCCGGCGGCCACCCGGTTCTTGACACGTTCCACTGCCAAATCCGGCGTATTCAGCCAGAAATAAAGCAGTGTGACGTAGTATCCTTTTTCCTGCGCGCCTTGCAACAGTTTGGCTATCGAACGACTGGCCAACGTGGTTTCCAGCGCAAATGTTTTTTCTGCAGCGATTAGCTCTCTAATTCGCTTGTACATAATCCGGCTTGCCTCAACCGCTACTGCGATATTGTCTGCATTAAAGGGAGACAAACCTTTTGCTATCTCGTCAGAATTGACAAATTCCTTACAACCTAACATCTCAGGTAGAATCGTATAGGAGGCTGTCGTTTTTCCGGCACCATTGCATCCGGCTATTATGTATAAGTACGGCACAATTCTTCCTCGTTATTCGGGGGCAAATATATGGATTAATTTTTTTATGGCAATGGATTTTCTTCAAAAAAATGGAGGTGATATATGGAAATTCGCCAGTTTTGTACTCGGATTCGCCGGTTTTGTACCAACGGCGGCCTATCCTCTCATCAAATCACTCAAAATTCCGTCCGAAATGAATGCTCCGCGGGAGGTCAACCGGAAAATTTCGTCCGATACTGAAAGCAAACCGTTCCGGATATGGGGTTGTGCCTGCCGGAGAAAATAGCCGGCCAGTTCCGCGCCGAAAGTTTCGCGAAGGTCAGCCAACCGGATCCCCCACATGGTACGGAGACGGGTGATGACGTAATCATTGTACTGCGTACGAAGGTCGAGGCATTCCTTTTCGAAGAACGTTTCCCCGCACCTGACTCCCCGGAAGTATTCTTCCAGGGAAGCCATATTCCACTGGCGGGAATGGTGGTTGTAGGAATGGGCGGCCGGTCCGACACCAAGGTATTTCCGTCCCGTCCAGTAGGACGAATTATGGCGGGAGAAACAGCCCGGCTTGCAGAAATTGGATATTTCATACTGTAAATAGCCGGCGGCAGCGAGTATATGTAATAATGTATAGTATAATTGCACGCTGATTTCTTCGTCTACCGGGCAAACAACGCCGGATTGCCATTGCCGGTAGAGCGTCGTGCCTTCTTCCCAGGATAAATGATAGGCTGAAAGATGGGGTACATTGAGCCGAAGCGCGGCCTCAAGGTTTTTTTTCCAGTGTTCGACCGTTTGACCGGGAATGCCATACATCAGGTCGATACTCAAATTGTCGTATCCGTATTCCCGACAGCGACGAACGGCATCCGCGGCCTGACGGCTGTTGTGCCGGCGGTGCAGCATTCGCAAGTCGGCATCGCTGAAACTCTGTACGCCCAGACTGATTCGGTTGAACGAAAGTGGCTGCAAGGCCGAGAGATACGCCGGGGTCAAGTCGTCGGGATTGGCTTCGAGCGTGATTTCGGCACCGGCAACTACGTTGTGATAGCGATGGACGGTTTCAAAGATGCGCTTAAAATCATCCGCCTGCAGTTGAGACGGCGTACCGCCTCCGAAGTAGACCGTTTCCAACGATTCACCGTCCAGGTAATCTTTCCGCAGTTCCAATTCACGTATCACGGCTTCTACGTATGCTGTTTTATATTTCATTTCCGTTCGGGAAAAAAAATCGCAGTACGTACACCGCTTGAGACAAAACGGAACGTGAATGTACAAACCCGCCATTTGAATTCGAGAATTATAAATCTTTGGAGAAATGCTTCTTGGCAAACGGGATAAAGCATTTCCAGTCAAATTCAGTCACATCGTGTACGCCGCGGATGTGATAACCGATGCAGTGATGCATGACCGGCGTGTTTATTTCTGCCATCTCATTTCTTTCCAGTCCCTTCAATCCGTACAGGGCATACACCCGCCCGGCATGGCAGTCGGAAAGACTTTCCCTCATAATATTTTTCCCGCTATCTATCATCTACTACTAACTACCTCTTTTATTCCTGAAATCATACCGAGCGCAGTATATTTGTATTCTTTACCTAAACGGATAAGAATGACGGACAAAGATAGTCATTCCGGGAAAAAGAAGCATTTCGGTACGGAGAAAAGAAAAGTATGTTATAAAACACTGTTTTCAAACATTCTTTTTTTGACCGGCTATTTCGCAAACAATCCTTAATTTGCGCCGCTTAATAAAAAAAGCGTCGTGGATTCGTATGTGATTTAAAATGATAATAATATGAAAGTGTATCAAACAAGTGAAATTAAGAACATCTCTATTTTGGGAAGTAAAGGCGCCGGAAAAACCACTCTCGCAGAAGCCATGCTTTACGAGAGTGGTGTTATAAAACGTCGTGGGACTGTGGAAGCAGGCAATACGGTAAATGATTATTTTCCGGTTGAGAAAGAGTATGGTTATTCTGTTTTTTCAACCGTTTTTAGTGTAGAATGGAATCATTTCAAGCTGAATTTTATTGATTGTCCGGGTTCGGACGATTTCATTGGCGGAGCGGTATCCGCGCTGAACGTGACCGATACGGCGCTGATGGTGCTGAACGCACAGTATGGCGTGGAAGTTGGAACCATCAATCAGTTCCGCTATATCGAACAGCTCCGCAAGCCGGTTATATTTATTGTTAACCAGTTGGATAACGACAAAGCCGATTATGAGAGCGTCATTGCGCAATTGAAAGAAAACTATGGATCCAAGGCTGTTCAAATCCAATATCCCCTGCATACCGGCGCGGCGTTCAATGCCGTGATTGACGTGCTGAAAATGAAGATGTATCGCTGGAAACCCGAAGGGGGAGTGCCGGAAATACTGGAGATTCCGGCCGAAGAGGCAGACCGGGCGGGCGAATTGCACCGTATGCTGGTCGAGGCAGCCGCCGAACATGACGATGCGCTGCTGGAGAAATTTTTCGAAGAAGGAACGCTGTTGGAAGACGACATGCGGGTTGGCATTCGTGCCGGTCTGGTTACGCGCGGGATGTTCCCGATTTTCTGCGTCAGCGCCGGGAAAGACATGTGCGTACGCCGGACGATGGAGTTTCTGGGAAACGTCGTACCCTGTACCGACAAGATGCTGCGCCCGGTGACGACGGAAGGGGTCGAGGTGGCTCCGGACGCCGGCGGACCGACCAGCCTTTTCTTCTTTAAGACCACCGTCGAACCGCATATCGGGCAAGTGTCCTATTTTAAGGTCTTGTCGGGGACCGTCCGGACGGGCGATGATTTGAGCAATGCCGACCGGGGTTCCAAAGAACGTATGGCACAGTTGTTTTCGGTCGCCGGACAGAATCGTGCGGAAGTGTCGGAAATGGTCGCCGGCGATATTGGCGCCACGGTGAAGCTGAAAGACGTCCGCAGCGGGAATACGCTCAATGAGAAAGGCTGCGACTACCGTTTCAGGCTTATCCGGTATCCCGACCCGAAATACCGTCGGGCGGTCAAATCCGTGAACGAGGGCGATATGGAAAAACTGAGCGAGATTCTCACCCGGATGCACGAAGAAGATCCCACCTGGATTGTCGAGCAGTCTCAGGAACTGAAACAGATGATTCTCTCCGGGCAGGGCGAATTTCACTTGCGCACCTTGAAATGGCGTGTGGAAAACAACGACAAACTGCCGATTGAGTTCATGGAGCCGCGGATTCCCTATCGCGAGACCATTACGAAAGCCGCACGTGCCGACTACCGTCACAAGAAACAGTCGGGAGGCGCCGGCCAGTTCGGGGAAGTACACCTGATCGTGGAGCCGTATTACGAAGGGATGCCGGATCCGGGCGTCTACAAGTTTGGCGGACAGGAATACAAGGTGCCCGTTCGCGACGTGCAGACACTCGATTTGGACTGGGGCGGCAAACTGCTCTTCATCAACAGCATTGTGGGCGGCGCCATTGACGCCCGTTTCCTGCCGGCCATCCTGAAAGGCATCATGTCGCGGATGGAACAGGGGCCGTTGACCGGATCCTATGCCCGCGACGTACGTATCGTCGTCTACGACGGCAAGATGCACCCGGTGGACAGTAATGAAATATCCTTCATGCTGGCCGGACGCAACGCTTTCAGCGCCGCGTTCAAGGATGCCGGCCCGAAGATTCTGGAGCCAATCTACGATGTGGAAGTACTGGTGCCGGGCGATTACCTGGGCGACGTGATGAGCGACCTCCAGGG
Source organism: Tannerella sp. (assembly GCA_031283915.1). Lineage (GTDB taxonomy): Bacteria > Bacteroidota > Bacteroidia > Bacteroidales > Tannerellaceae > Tannerella. Next base: position 1,055 of record JAITAY010000049.1, on the reverse strand, counting down.
ACGCCGCGCCATGATTATGGGTATGAGCAGCGACAAGGGATATGAAAAGCTGATGGCCAAAGTGCCGCTGAAGGAAATGTCGACCTATTCCACCTCGCTGAGTTCGATCACCGGCGGACGGGCTTCCTTTACGATGAAGTTCGCCAGCTACGAGCTGGTTCCGGCAGATGTCCAGGAGAAACTCCTCAAAGACTATGCCGCTACACAGACGGAGGATTAAGCCGTGAAGACCTTCTCTGTGAACCGGGAGCGATGAGACGTATGATGAAGCGACAAGAACGCCTGATTAAAACAGCCGTGACGGCCTCCCTTTCCCTCCCCGTGCGAGGGAGAGGGGAGAGGTCTTGCACAGCTCAAAAAAAATCCCTTACTTTCGCCCCGAATTTGAAATAGAGGAATTTGATCATGCGTTTATTTTTAAAACATCTCATCCGCCTATTCGTCCGGCATTTTTCGGACGTCATCGCCCCTGCCGCCAACGGTGAATATATGTATATGTATGTTAACAGGGGGGGGGTAAATCGCTTGCCATCCATTGCTTAGAGAACCCGTTTAACACATACTCATTGCCTGAGAAGAAACGCCGCTGCCTGACATTGCGCAGGCGGGGGCGTTTTCTGTATGTACCGGCCCGGCCGGCACCCCGAACCGCCCGCAGCCGGCGAACCCGACCGGCGGCGGAGGCTGCGTCCCGGGCGCGTGGGGGACTGAACCGGGTGGGAACCGGTATTTTTATAACCGGATTATCGTCGGAAATGCCTGAATTATTTCCAGCAATGTCCGGAATATTTACGACGTTAGCCGGAGGGTCGTCGGCGGTAAACAAACAGATAATGAATATAATATATATATATAACAGAAAGTTACTCTGCGCAACCGGCGTGATAAGGTTGGCATGGCCGGCGTGATAACTTTGACAATGGCAGCGAAAAATTTTTTGCAGAAATCAATAATGACCTCTTTTTTTTTTGCAGAAATCAATAATAAAAAGCCGGTTTGCGTGTGAAATTATTGTTTTTCCATAATTTTCGGCAGGATGTCGGGTGAAATTATTG
>JAITAY010000382.1 GCA_031283915.1 Tannerella sp. | reverse complement strand
CTCTGTGATACGACGAATCTGTCCGCTCAAACCCCCGCTTTTACGCCTTTCCCTCCAACGGCCGCTTGCCTGCCAACCGCCCCCTACTAACTACTATCTACTAACTACCCCTTTGTGCCTAAAATTAGGCGTATGTCCTGCCGGAATCACCTCCGCTATTCATAATCATTAACCATTAACCATTCCTCATTCATCAAAAGAGTGTATCTTTGCGACATGTTACGAATTTCTGTACATATAGAGCAATTATTGCTGGTAAACGACTGTGTCATCATCCCGGAATTCGGGGGTTTCGTTTTGCAAAGTCATCCGGCGGTTTATGTGGCGAAGGAACATGTTTTCTATCCGCCGCGTAAGGAAATCGTTTTCAATCCGGCACTCAGACACAACGACGGTCTGCTGTCCGAATCCTACATGCAATCCTACGGCATGGGGTTCAGGGATGCACAGTCCTCGCTAAAAAGGGATGTGGATGACTTGAAGGCCGAACTGGAAAAGAAAGGGTTTGTCTCCCTGGGAGCCACCGGCTCTTTCCGGAGAGAGAAAAAAGGCAAATACCTTTTTCAGCCGGGCGTCGATTCGTCGGCCTTCGTATCCAATGTGAGCGCATACGGTCTGGAGAAGTTTCACCTCCCGCCGTATCCGTCGACAGCCGTCTCCCCGACGAAGCGGAAAGGCGGCGTGTTTTACATGCCCATACCTCGTGCCGTCGTCTATACCGTCGGCACGGTAGCCGCCACGATCGCGCTGCTGCTGTTGGTGTCCACCCCGGTGAAGGAAGTCAACCGGATGGCCTATACGGCCGGTTTCACGCTGTCGGAAATCCTGTCCACCTCTGCAACGCCTGCCGAACAGCCGGCTCCTCTCGTTTCACAACCGGAGGAAACGCCCGTGACGCCGCCGCCGCCCACGCCTGCCGTTCCCGATACGGCAACAGTCTCCCCAACTGCTGCCCTGCCGCCATCGCCCCCCGCTCCGCAACAGGAGCCAAAGACGTGTTACATCATCATCGGCAGTTTTCGTACGGAAACGCAGGCGGCGAAATTCCTGACGGAAATACCCGCGTCCGAATGTAAAGAGACCGGCGTGGTGCAACACGGCGAACATTTCCGCGTCTACGCAGCCCGGTACGGAAACCGGGAAGAAGCGGAAACGTATCTGTCGCAACTGAAAACAAACGGGACATTCAAGAATGCCTGGCTGTTTGTGAAGCGGAAATCTATTGAATAACGAAGGATGAAACGGACAATCGCTACGGTCCTGTTGTTATGGATGGCGCTGAGTGCGATGCAGCCGGCGCTTGCCTTTCATTTCTGCGGGGGTACACTGGTTTCCGTCGGTCCGGCGGACACGGAAAGGTGCTGCTGCGGGAAGGAGACGGACGAAGCCGCCGAGTGTCCGGCGCCGGGCGACGGCATCACCGAACCGGTTCAATCCTGTTGCTACAATTATACGGTGGAACTCTCGACCGACGAGTTCCAAACACCCCCCACCCCCGGCTGCGGAAAAGAGCTGTCGGCAGCCTGTCCGGTTGGATTATGGGCGGTCGGCCTGTCCGGATACGATGTGCGGAACGATGCTCCGCTGATTCAACACCTCTCTCCGCCGGGTATGCCGGCTGCAAGCGGCACGGACCGGCTTGCTCTTATTTGCACACTCCGCATTTGAATTTGTTTTCGCAGATGAAAAGGAATTTTTCTCTGCGAGCCATTCCTCTTTTCATACGGCAGGTTCAATGGACTTTCAATGCTGACGCAACGAAACTGTCCATCTGCGTAAATCAGCAAGAAATAAAATTATTGTATTATCGAATCATTGAATAAATTATGTTGAACAAATTCATGGCATTTTGTTTGGAAAACAGACCGGTTACGTTGCTGTTGCTCGGAGTGGTGATCCTGTGGGGCATTTCGGTAGCGCCCTTCAACTGGCATGGCGGACTGTTGCCCAATGACCCCGTCCCCGTAGATGCCATTCCGGATATCGGCGAGAATCAGCAGATTGTGGCCACGGAATGGATGGGACGCTCGCCCAAAGACATTCAGGAGCAGATTACCTATCCGCTCACCACGTCGCTGCTCGGCATCCCCGGCGTGAAGACGATTCGCAGTTCGTCCATGTTCGGTATGTCGTTCATTTACGTCATTTTCGACGACGGTGTAGAATTTTACTGGAGTCGTTCGCGGGTAGTGGAAAAACTCAATTCCCTGCCGGCCGGCTTGTTGCCCGAAGGCGTGCAGCCGGCGCTCGGGCCTGACGCGACGGCGCTCGGACAAGTATTCTGGTACACCCTCGAAGGGCGAAATCCCGCAACGGGTAAACCCGCAGGCGGCTGGAATCCGGACGAACTGCGTACCATTCAGGACTTTTACGTCAAATATGCGCTTTCGACGGCTGCCGGCGTGTCGGAAGTCGCGTCGGTCGGCGGCTTTGTCAAGGAATATCAGGTGGAAATCAGTCCCGACGCCATGCGGGCATACAATGTATCCGTGATGGAGGTGATGACTGCCGTGCAGAAAAGTAATCTCGATGTCGGCGCCGAAACCGTTGAGTTGAACAGGGTCGAATATTTAGTACGGGGATTGGGCTATATCAGGAACTTGTCCGACCTGGAAGAAGCCGTAGTCACCGTGCGCGAAGGCATTCCGGTACGGATTAAGGACGTGGCGGTGGTCAACTTCGGCCCGGCCACGCGGCGCGGCGGGCTGGACAGGGAAGGCGTGGAAGCCGTTGGCGGCGTGGTCGTGGCACGCTACGGCTCCAATCCGATGGAAGTGATCACGAATGTAAAAGCAAAAATCGGGGAAATGTCGGCAGGGTTGCCGCAAAAAACGCTGCCGGACGGCACGATGTCGAAAGTGACGGTCGTGCCCTTCTACGATCGTTCGGGATTGATACGCGAAACCGTCGGCACGCTTGAAACGGCGCTTACACACGAGATTCTGATTTGTATCATTGTAGTCATCGTACTGGTCTTCAACCTGCGGGCGTCGATGATCATATCGTGCCTGCTTCCGATTGCTGTCCTTGCGGCCTTCATTGTCATGCGTTACACGAATGTGGATGCGAACATCGTTGCACTGTCGGGCATCGCCATTGCCATCGGCGTAATGGTCGATGTCGGGGTGGTGATTGTGGAAAACATTATCAAGCGGTTAGAGGCCTGCGGAACAAAACCCGCCGGAAAAGCGCTCGTCGATTTGATTTACACGAGTGTAAAGGAAGTTTCCGGTGCACTGACGACCGGAATGCTGACGACCGTAATCAGTTTCCTGCCTGTTTTCGCTTTGCAGGCGCAAGAAGGAAAACTGTTTAAACCGCTGGCATACACCAAGACCTTTGCGCTCATCTCGGCATTCCTGCTCGGTATCGCCCTGCTTCCGACGATAGCCTGTTACGTATTTTCCCTCCGCCTGCCCAAACCCCTGAAAGCGCTGAAAACTCTCGGATTTTCAAAAAACAGCCGTGCCATCATCACAGTCATCGTCCTGACAGTCGCCGTCCTGTACCTCACCTCCGAGTGGCTTCCGGTTGGCACGGACGCAGGTTTTTCGCTGAATCTCGTGTTCGTCGTCCTCGCCATCAGCATGATTCTGGCTGTTTTGTGGGCGCTGGTCATTTTCTACGAACGCATTCTGCGCTGGTGCCTCGCCAATCGCTGGAAGTTCATGCTGATACCGGCTCTCACACTGATTTTCGGGGTGTGGATTTGGCGGGGAATGGGCAAGGAATTTATGCCAAGCCTCGACGAAGGATCGTTCCTGCTGATGCCTACCAGTATGCCCCATACCGGCATCGAACAGAATCTGCAACTGATTGAAGCTGTGGACAGGCGAATCAGCGCTATCCCCGAAATCGAGGTAACCGTCGGTAAATGGGGGCGCGTCAATTCCGCACTCGACCCCGCGCCCGTGCGGATGTTCGAGAACACGATTAATTACCGCCCCGAATATATGCTGGACGAAGACGGTCACCGAATGCGCTTCAAGACCAATTCAAAAGGTGCATTTTTATTGCAAAACGGCACGACGTACCACCCCGCCGACGGCTTCCGGCTGATTCCCGCCGACAGTCTGATTCCCGACCGTTGGGGTGATTATTTCCGCCAGTGGCGACCGCAGATAAAGAACACGAACGACATCTGGCAGGAAATCGTCAACGTCTCGCATCTGCCCGGACTTACCTCTTCGCCCAAACTGCAACCCATCGAAGCCCGGCTGGTGATGCTTTCGACGGGGATGCGTGCGCCGATGGGATTGAAGGTGTCGGGTCCCGACCTCGAAAGCATCGAACAGGCCGGGAAGGCGCTCGAGAGTGTGCTGAAGGAGGCGCCGTCTATTCTGCCCTCTACGGTATTCTACGACCGTGCCGTCGGAGCGCCGTATATCGAAATCCGTCTGGACAGACGGAAGATGGCACGCTACGGGATTACCACCGCCGACCTGCAGGAAGTCATCGAGGCGGCCGTAGGGGGCATGACGCTGACGACCACCGTTGAAGGACGCGAACGCTTCTCCGTCCGCCTGCGTTATCCCCGCGAGTTGCGCGACAGTCCCGAAGCCCTGTCACGCATCCTGATTCCGGCGGCGACCGGCGTCCAGATTCCGCTGAGCGAAGTGGCCGGTATCGAATATACCAGAGGTGCACAAATGATCCAGAGTGAGAATACGTTCCTGACGGGATATGTGATTTTCGACAAACTGTCCGGTCGGGCGGAAGTAGACGTCATACAGGAAACCGACCGGCTGCTGAAGGAGAAAATCCGTACGGGCGAACTGGCTCTCCCCGCAGGAGTATCCTACAAATTTGCCGGCAATTACGAACAGCAGCAACGTGCGGCCAAACGTTTACTCATCGTTATACCGCTTTGTCTGGTACTCATCCTGCTGGTGCTTTACTTCCAGTTTCGCACGGTAACGGCTTCGCTGATACATTTTTCAGGTGTCTTTGTCGCATTCGCGGGCGGATTCATCCTGCTGTGGCTCTACGGGCAACCCTGGTTCATGAATTTTTCCGTCGGCGGAGAAAGCGTGCGCGACCTGTTCCAGATGCATCCCGTCAATCTGAGCATTGCCGTTTGGGTCGGATTCATTGCCCTGTTCGGCATCGCCACCGACGACGGCGTGCTGATGGGGACATACATTCACGACCTGTTCCGGGAACGCGATCCCCAAACAAAGGATGCCATCCGCGAAACCGTCGTACAAGCCGGGCTGAAACGGGTTCGTCCTGCCGCAATGACTACCGCCACCACGCTTATCGCGCTTCTGCCCGTACTGACGTCGACCGGCAAGGGCGCCGACATCATGGTGCCGATGGCCATCCCGACATTTGGCGGCATGATGATTCAATGCATGACGATGTTTATCGTACCGGTGCTGCAATGCTGGTGGCGGGAAAGTGTAATTAAAAAAAATGCATCTCTTGAGAGATACAAACAAGCGGAAGAATGAAACTCACTATTCCATACGTTACGATTCATGCGATATGAAAAAATTAAAAACAAACGATTATGAAACGATACAAGACAATTATGCTGTTAATCGTCGCCGTCCGGTGTTCACTGTCTGTTGCTGTTGCCCAGACGGATTCCCTGAATCACTACCTGGAGATGGCGGCGCGGAACAATCCGGGAGTCAAAGCTGATTTCACGGCTTATCAGGCGGCATTACAGCGGATCCCGCAAATGGGTGCGCTGGAAAACCCGCAGTTGGAACTGGGTTTCTTCCTCCAGCCGATGGAATTAGTTGACGGGCGGCAGGTGGCGGACATCCAGCTGATGCAGATGTTCCCGTGGTTCGGCACGCGGAAGGCTGCCCGCACGGAGGCGCAGCACATGGCGCAAATGGCTTACGAACAGTTCCGCGAAACACGCGACAGGCTTTTTCTGGACGTGTATACTCAGTGGTTCACGCTCTGCCGCCTCCGGCAGCAATTCATAAATAATCAGGATAACAAGGCGCTGCTGGTACAGTTGGAGGAACTGGCATTGCAGCGGTTCGCCTCGCCCGCCCCGTCCGGAGGGGGTGAAGTGTCCGGCAGTCCGGCAGGGATACCCGGCGAAGCCTCCCAACAGACGAACGCGGGCAGCGCAGGCCGGGACGGCATGAATATGGGCAGTCCGCCGGCAACGGCCGGTAGCGGTCAGTCGGGAACAGCAGGCAGTATGGGCAGTATGGCAGGCAGTGGCGGCATGGGTGTTTCCCCGCCGGGCATGTCCGACGTCCTGCGTATCCGGATGGAAATCGCGGAGATGGACAGCCGTGCGGAAAGCCTGCAATCGGAAATACAGGCGGAGAAAGCAAAGCTCAACGCCCTGCTGAACCGTCCGGCCGACAGCGATGTTCACCTGCCCGATTCGCTGCGTCAACTCCCGTTTCTTTTTGACATATCGCTGATACGTGAACAGATAAGCGACCAAAATCCCATGCTGGGCATGTTGGGCGAAGAAGAAGCGGCATACAAAGCCAAGGCTGAAATGGACCGGAAAATGAGTTACCCGATGTTCGGCATCGGCCTGCAATACATGCTTATCCGGAAAAAAACGGTGAACGCGGAGATGGATGTGATGGAAACGGGAGTGAGCAGTATGAACGGCAAGGACATGCTGATGCCGATGGTGTCGGTCAGCATACCCATCTACCGGAAAAAGTACAGGGCGCAGCAGCGGGAGAATGCTCTTCTGCAGCAGGCTGTCCGCGAAAAGCACCTCAACACCCGAAACCTGCTTGAGGCCGAACTCTACCGCACCAGACACCTGCTGGACGATGCCGCACGGCGGATGGCGCTCTACCGCCGGCAGATGGAGTTGGCGCAGGCTGCCTGCAATCTTGTGGTACGGGAATTTGCGTCGGGCAGGAGCGACCTCTCGGGCGTAATACAGGTGCAGCGTCAACTGTTGGACTACGCATTGAAAACGTCCGAAGCTGTGGCGGACTACAATATCATGGTTGCCACTGTTCAGAAACTAATGTCATCGAATGAGGAATAAATTTTATCAGATATGAAAACGAACAAAACATTCAGATACGTCCTTTACGGACTGATTTTTGCTGCCGGTCTCCTGGTGGGACGGTTACTGTCCGGCGATTCGAAAAACCCTCCGGAACATGCGGAACACGTTCATGCCGAAGCCGAAGCGCAAGTCTGGACATGCTCCATGCATCCGCAAATCCGTCAGGACAAGCCGGGCAAATGCCCGCTCTGCGCCATGGATTTAATCCCTCTCAAGACCTCCGTCATGCCGGGCGCCACGCCTGACGCTGACGCCATCCAGCTGTCGGATGAAGCCCTTGCACTCGCCGACATACAAACGAGCGTGGTCGGCCGCAGCCGGCCGGTCAGGGAGATACGTCTGTACGGCACGATAAAGCCCGACGAGCGACGGCTGCGTTCGCTCGTCTCGCACGTAAGCGGGCGCATCGAAACGCTGTCGGTGCATTATGCAGGCGAGACCGTGCGGGAAGGGCAGGTCATCGCCACGATCTACTCGCCCGCCCTGCTGAACGCACAACAGGAACTGCTCGAAGCCCTCAGGCTGGCCGCCTCGCAGCCCGCCCTGCTGAACGCAGCCCGCGAGAAACTCCGCCTCTGGAAGCTCTCCGACGCACAGATTGCCGAAATCGAGCGAACAGGCAAGGCATCGTCCACCGTTGACCTGCTGGCGAACGCCGCCGGCGTGGTGACAGCCAAGCGTGTGGAACAGGGCGACTACGTCAGTCAGGGCGGCGTGCTGTTCGACCTGGCCGACCTGTCGTCCGTATGGGCGCTGTTCGACGCCTACGAAGCGGACGTGCCCCATCTGAAAACGGGCGACCGGGTGGAATATACGCTGCAAACCCTGCCGGGCAAGACCTTTACGGGACGTATCTCCTTTATCGATCCCGTGCTCAACCCCTCTACGCGCACGGTCAAGGTGCGGGTCGAGACGCCCAATCCGCGGCTGGAACTGAAGCCGGAGATGTATGCCGATGCCCTCGTCAGGACTTCGCTCAGGCAGCAGGCGGATGAGATTGTTGTGCCGAAAACGGCCGTTTTATGGACAGGCAAGCGTTCCGTCGTCTACGTGAAACAGCCGGACACAGACCTGCCCGTGTTTAAAATGCGGGAAGTGGCGCTGGGGGCATCGCTTGGCGAAGCGTATATCATCCTGTCGGGACTTCACGACGGCGAAGAAGTAGTGACGCACGGCGCCTTCGCCGTGGATGCCAGCGCACAACTGGAGGGGAAGCCGAGCATGATGAACGGCGCGGCGCTGCCACCGGCCGGCGACGGCCTGTCCGTCGAACATGCGAGGTGCAAGGTCAGCGGACGGTGCGAGATGTGCAAGGAGCGTATCGAAACCGCCGCCCGGAAGGTACACGGTGTGATGTCGGCATCCTGGGACATCGAGACCGGGCAGTTGCACCTGCAGTACGATGCGCGGAAAACGTCGGTCGCCGCTGTTGCCAAAGCTGTCGCCGCCGCCGGACACGACGCGGAGTCATACCAGGCCGACAGGGAGACATACGACGCCTTACCGGAATGTTGCAAATACGTGAATAATGATTAGGGGACAGTGGTTAGGGATGAGAAATAAATAAAGTGTAACAGGATTTTTTTGCCTGCCTACCTCCGTCAGTTTTAACTGACGGGAAAAAGAAGGGCAAAAGGTAGGCAATAAGGGGCGCGTGGGCGGATACCTTTTTCTATAGATATGATCGGCTATACTTCGCGCGGTTTAAAACAGTGAAATTTGCGAAGACTGTGCCCGTTTCAGCCTGAAATTTTCGGAATCCTGCCGGATTGCGTCCGTTTCAGTCTGAAATCTTCGGAATCCTGCCGGATTGCGTCCGTTTCAGTCTGAAATCTTCGGAATCCTGCCGGACTGCGAACATTTCAGTCTGAAATCTTCGGAATCCTGCCGGACTGCGTCCGTTTCAGTCTGAAATCTTCGGAATCCTGCCGGACTGCGTCCGTTTCAGTCTGAAATCTTCGGAATCCTGCCGGATTGCGAACATTTCAGTCTGAAATCTTCGGAATCCTGCCGGACTGCGAAGATTTCAGTCTGAAATCTTCGGAAACCTGTCGGGACTGCGAACATTTCAGTCTGAAGTGTTCGGAAACCTGC
>JAITAY010000337.1 GCA_031283915.1 Tannerella sp. | reverse complement strand
CCGGCAAGAAAGCCCGACGTGGCAATGCCGCAAAATGCATGCAGACACGCGCCGACCGACCAGATACCGATAGCCCACAGGAAGCCCTTTTTCGTGTCCATCCAGTCTACGAACTTGCCGGCAAACAGCATACTTACGGCGTACAGTATGGAAAACCATGCCGTGATATTCCCGTAATCATCGTTTGTCCACCCAAATTCAGGCCCGATGAAATTGGGCCATGTCAACGACAGCACCTGCCGATCAAGATAATTTACCGTGGTGGCGAAAAACAGCATCGCACAAATCATCCAGCGATAGTTCGTCATTTTTTCAGTTGTCTTATTCATCCTGTATGCTTTATATATTTATGAAACTTGTTTATGGTTGCTTGTTTATGGTTGCTTGCCGATATAGGCGAGGATGCCGCCGTCGACGTAGAGGATATGCCCGTTTACGAAATCAGACGCCGCGGAAGCCAGGAAGATGGCCGGGCCTTCGAGGTCGCCGGTGGTTCCCCAGCGTGCGGCCGGTGTTTTGGCGATGATAAACCGGTCGAACGGGTGACGGGAACCGTCGGGCTGCGTCTCACGCAACGGCGCCGTTTGCGGCGTGGCGATGTAGCCCGGCCCGATGCCGTTGCACTGGATGTTGTATTCGCCATACTCGGAGGCGATGTTGCGGGTCAGCATTTTCAGGCCACCCTTAGCCGCCGCGTAGGCCGAGACGGTTTCGCGTCCCAGTTCGCTCATCATCGAACAGATGTTAATGATTTTGCCGCCGCCTTTTTTCATCATCCCCGGGATGACGGCCTTGGATACGATGAACGGTCCGTTCAGGTCGATGTCAATGACCCTGCGAAATTCGGCTGCGCTCATCTCATGCATGGGAATACGGCGGATGATACCGGCATTGTTCACCAGAATGTCAATGAGGCCTACTTCCTGTTCGATTTGAGCGACCATGCCGTTGACCCCTTCTTCGTCAGTCACGTCGCACACGTAACCGTGCACGGCTATACCGGCCTCGCGATACGCGGCCAGTCCTTTTTCAAGCAATTCCCGATTGATCTCGTTGAACACAATGGCGGCGCCGGCTTTGGCATACGCCGAAGCGATCGCGAATCCGATACCGTAAGATGCGCCGGTCACCAGCGCAATTTTTCCTTTCAGTGAAAATAAATTCTCCATAGTTTATTCTTTATATTAAAAAAAAACGATACGAAAGTACTGGTATTAATTAGTCTCGCCAAAAGCAGTACGGTTAAATCATCCTAAATATACCTAACAGCTCACCCTAACCGGTATGTCCCCCAAAAAGCTAACCTTTTTGAGACCCTCTCTTCAAGCTTGTCCGGTTCGGTCGATTGAGGGAGAAAAGGAACAGAAGGGATGAAGGGGCAAGGGAGAGAAAAAAAGGGCTCCAGACAGTGAAATCCATAAATTTACCGGAAAAAAATGTCTCACGGGTATTGTTGAAAAACCTTGTGGTTCGCCTGTTTATCGAAGATGACAGCAGAGGTATCCTCGGAGAGCCAAAAAAACTGTTCGATCGCAATTTGGAACCGGTACAACCCTATCGAGAACATCTCCGAACCCAAAAACGAAACTCCAATGGCATATATCATACGCTAATCAATTATAAACGAACTTGATGAGGCTTAACTTGATGACCTTGAGATAAAGTATAATGTCTTCCCTGAGGGAGGTCTTGTTACTCTTTGAATAATCTCCAGTTCCTGACAGGTGCTTCCCGTTTTCGTCCATGCTGCGTAGGGGTATTATTATCCGACAGGCATTAAAAAGATTTAGCCCAACATACGGCTCGCGATATTTTGGCACAAAATTTGCCACACGTGTTGGAAGTTATTATTATTTTTGCAGGAAAGAAGAGTGAATGATGGAAAATAATTATTCAAGGAAACTGATAGATGTGATTGAGTATAGTCGCGAAGAAGCAGCGCGGTTGCGGAACAGCTATATTGGCCCCGAGCATTTGATGCTGGGTCTCATTCGTGACGGCGACAGCCAGGCGGTCAAGTTAATACAGGAATTGGACGTGAATGCAGCCGCACTCAAGAAAGCCATTGAATCGAACGTACGCAATCGTTCGGCGACGGAGCTGGTGCCATTGGACGAGATCCTTATCAGCAAGACGGCCGAGCGGGTGTTGCGCATGAGTATGCTCGAATCACGCCTTTTCAAGAGCGAATATACGGATCCCGAACATCTGCTGCTGGCATTGCTGAAGGAGGAGATGAACAACGTAGCACAATGGTTGAACAAAAAAGGAATTACTTATACGATATTGTACAATAAATTATTAAGTGTAAAAGGGATAGACGGTATGGAAATGGAAGAAGTCCAGGCAGGGTATACCGACAGCGACGACGAGTCGGGTGAGGACGATTCTCTGTTTCATAAGGAACCGGCATACGGTGGCGGCAGTGTGGGATCGGCGCAGACCAAACCGTCGAATGACACGCCGGTGCTGGATAACTTTGGTACGGACATGACGAAAGCGGCCGCAGAAGGGAAGTTAGACCCCATCGTCGGGCGGGAAAAAGAAATTTTGCGGCTGGCGCAGATACTCAGTCGCCGGAAGAAAAACAATCCGGTGCTGATCGGCGAACCGGGCGTGGGGAAATCGGCCATTGTGGAAGGGCTGGCCTTGCGCATCATTCAGCGCAAAATCTCGCGGGTATTGTTTGACAAACGGGTGATTAACCTGGACATGGCCTCCATTGTGGCCGGCACGAAATACCGCGGACAGTTTGAGGAACGTATCAAGGCGATTTTAAATGAATTGTCGAGGAACCCGAATATCATCCTGTTTATTGATGAAATCCATACGATGGTCGGCGCCGGCTCGGCGTCGGGGTCGATGGACGCCGCCAATATGCTTAAGCCGGCGCTGGCGCGGGGTGATTTGCAGTGTATCGGTGCGACGACGCTGGACGAATACCGGAAAAGCATTGAGAAAGATGGTGCGCTGGAACGCCGTTTCCAGAAAGTGATTGTCGATCCGACTACGGCGGAGGAAACCCTGCAAATCCTGCATAACATCAAAGACCGTTACGAAGAGCATCATAATATGATCTATACGGATGCCGCGCTGAATGCGTGTGTCAAATTGACAGGACGATATATCAGCGACCGGAATTTTCCCGACAAGGCCATCGACGCACTGGACGAAGCCGGTTCGCGGGTGCATATCATGAACATTGTCGTGCCTCGCAATATTGAAGAGCTGGAGGCTAAGATTGAAGCAACTAAAAACGAAAAACTTGCGGCCGTGAAGTCGCAAAACTTTGAAGTGGCTGCCAATTTCCGGGACAAGGAACGGCAATATATTACCGAACTGGATCAGGCCAAAGCAGCCTGGGAAAAAGAGATGCAGGCACATCGCGAAATTGTGGATGCCGACCAGGTGGCGGAAGTGGTTGCCATGATGTCAGGCGTTCCCGTACAACGAATCGTACAGGAGGAGAACCTCCGGCTGCGTGAAATGGCCGGGAGACTCAAGGAAAAAATCATCGGACAGGACGAGGCTGTCGACAAAATCGTGAGAGCCATTCAACGAAACCGCGTGGGACTGAAAGACCCGAACAAACCGATCGGCACGTTCATGTTCCTGGGTCCGACCGGCGTGGGAAAAACCCATCTGGCCAAAAAGATCGCGGAAATCCTGTTTGATTCGGTCGACGCATTGATACGCATTGACATGAGCGAATACCTGGAGAAGTTTGCCGTTTCCCGTTTGATCGGGGCGCCTCCGGGCTACGTAGGATATGAAGAAGGCGGTCAACTGACTGAAAAAGTACGCCGCAAGCCCTATTCCGTCGTCCTGCTGGACGAGACGGAAAAGGCACATCCGGACGTGTTCAACCTGTTGTTGCAGGTCTTGGACGAAGGACGTCTGACAGACAGCTTGGGACGCCAGATTGACTTTAAAAATACGATTTTGATCATGACTTCCAATATCGGAACACGCCAACTGAAAGACTTCGGCCGGGGTGTGGGATTTCACCTGGAAACCGGCGGAACGGACAGGGATTTCTCGCGCGGCGTCATACGGAAAGCGCTGGAACGCAAATTCGCACCGGAGTTCCTGAATCGCGTGGATGACATTGTCATGTTTGATCCGCTGGACAAGGATGCGATCCATAAAATCATTGAGATTGAGCTAAATGAATTATACCGACGTGTCGAAGACCTGGGATATCGCCTCGAAATCACGCCGGATGCGAAGGAATACATTGCCTCGAAAGGTTATGACGTTCAGTTCGGCGCCCGTCCGCTGAAACGGGCTATCCAAAAATACGTCGAAGATGAAATGGCCGAAATTATTCTTCGTGAATCGGTAACGGAAGGCAGTCTGATTCAAGTGGGCTATGACAAGGAAAAAGATAAAATAATTACTGAAATTCAAAAGGGTGAGGATTTCCAGTTGCAGAAACAGGAAGACCGGGCTTTTTGAAAAGTAGATAGTTTGATTTGTTTTATTGTTTGAAATTGGTGCCAAAATGTCAGGCCGCGAGGTCTGGCATTTTTTTTGCCACAAGTGAAACAAAAAGTTTAATTGTTATATTAAGTAAAAACAAAATGGGAACGAATGGAACTATCGGGGTAACAAGCGAAAATATTTTCCCCGTAATCAAAAAATTCTTGTACAGCGATCACGAGATTTTTCTTCGTGAACTGGTGTCGAATGCGATGGATGCTACCCGGAAGCTGAAAACATTGGCTTCGGTAGGAGAGTTTAAAGGTGAATTGGGCGACCTGACCATCCGGATCAAGGTAGACGGCAACAAATTGATTATATCCGACCGCGGTATCGGGATGACCGCGGAGGAAATTGACAAGTACATCAACCAGATTGCTTTCTCCGGTGCGGAAGAATTTGTAGAAAAATACAAAAACGATGTAGCCGCGATGATCGGTCATTTCGGTCTGGGATTCTACTCGTCGTTTATGGTTTCCAAAAAGGTGGAAATCGTCACCAGGTCCTATAAGGAAGGCGCCGTGCCGGTGAAATGGAGTTGTGAAGGCACGCCGGCCTTTGAACTGACCGAAACGGAAAAAGACGACCGGGGCACGGAGATCATTCTCCACATGGATGACGAAAACAAGGAGTTTCTCGAAAAACAGCGGATTACATCGTTGCTGACCAAATATTGCCGTTACCTGCCTGTCCCGATTGCCTTCGGGAAAAAACAGGAATGGAAAGACGGTAAATATGTTGATACGGAAGAAGATCAGATTGTCAACGAGACTCAGCCGGCCTGGGAGCGCAAACCGAATGAATTGAAAGAGGAAGACTACCTGAAGTTTTACCGGGAGCTGTATCCGATGAGCGACGAACCGCTGTTCTGGATTCACCTGAATGTGGATTATCCCTTCCATTTGACGGGGATACTCTATTTCCCGCGCATCAAGAGCAACCTGGATATTCACCGGAATAAAATACAGTTATATTGCAATCAGGTGTTTGTGACGGATTCAGTAGAAGGCATTGTGCCGGAATTTCTGACCTTGCTGCACGGTGTACTCGATTCGCCGGATATACCTTTGAATGTCTCGCGTTCGTATCTCCAGAACGATCGGAACGTAAAGAAAATTTCAACGCACATCACCAAGAAAGTGGCTGACCGTCTGGAAGATATTTTCAAGTCCGACCGTCCGCAGTATGAAAAGAAATGGGATAGCCTGAAGCTGTTCATCCAGTACGGCATGTTGAGCGAGGAGAAATTCTACGACCGTGCACTTAAATTTGTGCTGCTAAAGGATGTAGATGATACGTATTTCACGCTGGACGAATATCGGAAGCTGATCAAAGAGAACCAGACCGACAAGGAGGGGGTAGTGATCTACCTGTATACAACGAGCAAAAACGATCAGTACAGTTATATCCAGGTGGCTAAGGATAAAGGCTACAATGTGTTGATCATGGACGGGCAGTTGGATGCGCACATGATAGGCCAGTTGGAGCAAAAACAGGAAAAAGTACGTTTTGTCAGGGTAGACAGCGACACGGTCGACAAACTGATACAGAAAACCGATCATCAGACGGTTCAACTGAATGAGGAACAGAAAACGGCCTTGCGGGAAACCTTCAAGAGCCAGTTCCCGACCATCGAAAAGACGGAATTTAATGTCGCCTTCGAGGCGCTGGGCGAGCAGGTCAATCCGGTCATGCTGACGCAAAGCGAATACTTGCGCCGGATGCGTGACATGTCGGCCATGCAGCCGGGCATGTCCTTCTACGGAGATATTCCGGACAGTTACAACCTGGTGCTCAATACCGATCATTCGCTGGTCAAGCATCTCCTGGCAGACCAAGAAAAAGCCTGCGCCGGGCAGTTGCAACCGATTCTGGCCGATCTGAAAGGCTGGGAAGCACGTCAAGCCGATCTTCGCGAAACGCAGAACAAAAAGAAACCGGACGAAGTCACGCCTGCCGAAAAAGAGGATCTGACGAATACAAATCAAAAACTGGACGAACTGCGCGAACAGCGTAATGCCATTTTGGCCGGATATGCCGCCGGCAATCCCCTTGTCGGCCAGTTGATCGATCTGGCGCTGCTGGGTAACGGCCTTTTGAAAGGCGAACCGCTGAGCCGTTTCATCCGGCGAAGCGTCGAATTGATGCAATAATTCAGATTCAGAGTTGCGTCAGTTATACCGCACGCAGTATAGTTTTGTGCATAAAGGGGTAGTTAGTAGCTGGTAGTTAGCAGTAAGTAGAGGGCGGTTGGCAGAAAAGCGGCCGTTGGAGGGAAAGGCGTAAACGTGAGGGTTTGATCGGACAGCTTCG
>JAITAY010000321.1 GCA_031283915.1 Tannerella sp. | reverse complement strand
CTTGAAGGTGAAAGCGCCGTCTTCTTCATAAATCGGAAAGTCCGGACGGATGGCGAGCAGGCTGTTGATGATGTCCGGCGATTCGCTGGCGCGAATCTGACTGATGGTCAGATTTTCGCCGATCGTCAACGCCTCGTTGATTTTCCTGTCCAGATTGATGCGGGCTGAGATGCGGTCGAAGTCGGTATGAATGATAATCCCCTCCTGCCGGTAATAATTTGCCGACAGCGCATACCGTGTTTTCTCGTCACCACCGGCCACGGTGAGTTGATGATTTTGCGTGGGTGCCTGCCGAAATGCAGCGCCCTGCCAGTCATGATTAACGCCGTTCAGGGCATCCAGATCGGCTTCGGAAAAAGGGAGTTCCTGAATCTGATCCAGCTTGCCGGTCAGGACGAACTGGTCGTTCACCGTGGTGATGGCATCGTTCTTCAGCTCGGCAAACTGCCTTGCATTGAGCAGAGGGATTTTTTTCCCCAGCCATTGCGTGCCGAAATAGGTATCATAAGAAATGATATTCTGTCCGACTTTCCCCTGTTTGGTGGTAATCAATACGACGCCGTTGGCTCCGCGTGCGCCGTAGATGGCCGTAGCGGAAGCGTCCTTCAGGACGTCAATGGATTCGATGTCTCCCAGATTAAGCGTAGAGAGCGCATTGATACTGGCTCCGCTGGCTGCACCGGCGTTGATGTCGTCATTCGAATTGTAGACGGGAAAGCCGTCGATCACGTAGAGCGGTTCATTCCCGCCGTTGATGGAATTGCCTCCACGTATGCGTATCGTAACGGCAGCGCCGGGTTGTCCGGAAGTCTGCGTGACCTGCACGCCGGCAGCTCGTCCCTGCAAGGCATTGTCAAATGAACTGACGGGAATGGTTTTCAGGGCTTCCGTCGAAACGGATGAGAGAGACCCTGTAAAATCGCTCCGTTTCTGTGTCCCGTAACCGATCACGACAATCTCGCTGAGGGTGTTGTAACTTTCCTGCAATCGAATTACCACCGGCTCGGAAGGCTGTTCATAGATGTCGATTTCTTCCTGCCGGTACCCGATGTAACTGATGACAATCGTAGTCGGCAGGGACGGAACGCGGATGTTAAACCGTCCGTCTATGTCCGTGACGGTGCCGGTGTTTGTCTTCTCTCCCTTAATCAGTACGGCCGCTCCGATGACCGACTCGCCACTCTGACTGTCAAGCACAATTCCTTCGATGGATTGTGCCGATGCGGTAGTGACGGCTCCTGATAAGGCAAGAAAAAAAAGTACAAAATATGAAAATCGCTTGCGACTCTCAGCAAAACAGAGTATCTTTGTCATGCTAAATAATTTTTTAGTGTTTGAGCGCCCCTTCATGCCAATTGCCGTCGGATAAAAGGGGCGCTTCTTTTATGTATAAAACTTATGTATGAAAGATTCGGTTTGTCTTCAACAAAAACACATGCTATTTCACGAAAGTCAAACTGCCGCCATTTTTCAGTTCCTGCTTTTGGGCAGAGAGGGTGCGGGAATCCAGCGACAGAAAACCAAATTCATGATTGTACTGCTGCCCCTGTTCCAGAATCCAGTTGGCAAATCTCAATATCTCCGCATTCCCGACATGCTCTTCCGGAATGATGATTCCGAACCTGTCAACCGGTATCGTTTCGATTTTGGCGGTCTCCAGCAGCAAAATGGCTTTGTCAATGTTTTCGGACAGGAGCGCTTCCCGCTGCTCCGATTTCAGACTCAGCGGCAGAATCGTCAAATGGGATTTCAGTTGGCGCGTCTTCAAATCGTATACATAATTCAGTGTATTGAAGGCGATCCCGCTTTCATCTTTCTGGAGCGCATTGAGCAGATAAATTTCGTCTCCGATAATTTTCTTCCCCTTGATATGTTCCGGCGCCCGGTCGAAATGTTCGGCCAGCGTGAGGGTGGTAGCCGCCTGGCCGCTTCGCGAATAGACGGTTGCGGCATACTTCTCCTTTCCGTTGTCTTCATAAGATTCGTCGTCCAGCAGGTCTTTTTCAAATACCAGGTTTTTCAGTTCCTTTTTCTTCAACCCTTTCCCGGCTTTTTCTATCAAGGGATTGTTCCTGTTGCTTACCGGAATCAGTGCATATCTGCCTGTGTAGACGACTTTGTTCCTGCCGTTCACTTCTTCTTCCGAAACGCGACCGGCAATCACCGACAAACCGGAAGACGGGACGTCTTTTTCCGTAACAACCTTCACCTCCAACCGGGCTTCGGGATGTTCCTTCCTGTATTCGGTTACCCACTTTTCTATAATCGGATGCACGAACTTAATACCTTCAATCTGTATTTCCTGTGCAATCGCATGTCCGGAAAAACCGGCTAAAAATGCAAATAAAACTGCTTTATAAATTGTTTTTTTCATCACTTACTTTATTATATTGTTTTGTTATACTGTTATCATTTTTATTTTTCTGTTGTTTCTGTTTTTGGTTGATTAAAATGGATGCATTGCCCAAGAGGCAAAAGTTGCATTTACATTCGACATCGATCTACTTCCGACAAAAGTACAATCGTCAACTCCTTTCTTATTAATTTGGCGTAAATAACTGACATTATCTTCTTGTTTTAATTTCACGGTGCAAAGTTACATGCTCGTTATTTTTCGTGAAATACCATACAGGGGGTATTTTTTTCCAAACGTAATTGTAATTCTGTCCGGATTCCGGCCTGCTTCATTGAAGCAGGAGGCAGTCCTGTCAGGTTTCCGAACATTTCAGACTGAAACGGACGCAGTCCCGGCAAGATTCTGGCAGGTTGCGAGGATTGTTTCCAATTCCAATTCCAAATCTGTCACTTCAATACTACATTAGGGACGGAAAATAAATAAGGTATAACCGTAATGGAGAAGGGGTCAGCCCAAGTCCCGCAGGCAGTACTGGCTGCCCCGGTCGGAATGATGGATCAACTCCGGGTGCTTTCCGCTTAAACTCCCCAGTGCCATTTTCAGCGCGGAAAGCGCCCCCGGTGAACGCAGTGTCCGGGACAGATTCCAGCCGACAATCCTGTGGGAATAAGCGTCTGTAATAAGCGACAGACAGCCAGCATCTCCTCCTGTTTCAATATAAGTAATGTCGCTCACCCAAAGACGGTTCGGAGCCGCCGGCGT
>JAITAY010000253.1 GCA_031283915.1 Tannerella sp. | reverse complement strand
TATTGATGAAACAATGTTTGAGCAGAAGGATTGATAATATGAATACAATCATAACAGAGGTTGGCGCATGGCAGAAAGCCAGAAATAACAAGAATGCTAAAATTAACTGGCAGTTCACTACGGAAGATGCAAGAGTGAAACTAAAAAGACTTTATCCAGTATTTGACATTTGACATGACACTAGCTACTAACTACCCCTTTGCACAAAACTATACCGCGTGCAGTATAAAAGAAAATGGTTTATTAAAAATACAGGGTTGCAAGCCTTGGTATGATTCAGCAGCTTATTGTAAACCATTTTTGTTTGAGTATAAATTATTAGAGTAATGAAAGCAATTCAAATGCCAGCGTTGGTGCCTGCCGGGTTACAGTGCTAAGGCCTGGGATGAAGAGGGGAAAGGGGGGTAAGTATCAACCGTCTTTTCGGTCTTTGAGCATAAAAGTCAATCAAAGAACAAAACATGCCGAAGTATGCTTAGGAGCTGTCTGGCAATAAACCACCCCTTTACGGGTCTGTTTTTCACCCTACTTCCTCCTGAAAATGCTTACATACCCCGGTATGCGCGCATTTTCAGTCGTTGGATGGCAAAAACATCTCCCGTCAATGGGGATGGTTTATGTACAGACAGCTCCTAAACCCCGGGCAAAACTACCAAAATAACATGTCTGGCTCCGCAAAACGGTCACACTCTGACGCGATAGCGGCGCTTTCCTTTTCGTAGCCGGGCTTCTTCAACAGGGCGAACATGTTCTTTTTGTAGGCTTCCACGCCGGGCTGGTCAAACGGATTAACGCCCAGAAGATAACCGCTGATGCCACAGGCCCTCTCGAAGAGATAGAGCAATTGACCCACATACCAGGCATCGACCCTGGGCACGGTGATTCGGATGTTCGGTACGCCGCCGGCCACATGCGCCAGTTGCGTGCCCAGTTCGGCCATCTTGTTGACCTCGTCCACCCGTTTGCCGGCCAGGTAGTTCAGTCCGTCCAAATCAGCCTCGTCCGCAGGTATCCACATTTTGTGATCAGGCTTTTCGATCGAAATCACCGTCTCGAAAACGGTGCGTTCGCCCTCCTGAATCCATTGCCCCAAGGAATGCAGGTCGGTAGTATAGTCGACCGAAACGGGGAAGAGGCCTTTGTGTTCTTTGCCTTCGCTTTCGCCGTAGAGCTGTTTCCACCATTCGCCGAGGTAATGGAGTTTGGGATGGAAATTAGCCAGGATTTCGATTTTCTTTCCGGCGGCATAGAGTGCGTTGCGCGCGACGGCGTAGAGCACGGCGATGTTATCGCCGAACGAAATGCCGCTAGAGGTAAGAAATTCCATCGCAACGGCTCCGGCTATCAGCAGGCCGATGTCGATGCCGGCCACGGCAAGGGGCAGCAGTCCTGCGGGTGTCAATACCGAGAACCGTCCGCCGATATTGTCGGGAATGACGAAGGTGCGATACCCTTCCTGCTCCGCCAGCGTACGAAGCGCGCCGCGTGCACGATCCGTAACGGCCATGATGTATTTTCGGGCTTCTGCCTTGCCGACGGCCTCTTCAAGCTGTTTCTTCAGGATACGGAAAGCCAGCGCCGGCTCGGTCGTCGTACCGGATTTCGAGATATTGATGATGCCGAAAGACCTTCCTTTCAACAGTTCGGTCAATTCATAGAGGTAGTCTTCACCGATGTTGTGTCCGGCATAGAGCAGTACGGGATTTTTGCGTTCGCGCAGCAGCCCGTCGAAGCTGTTGTTCAACGCCTCCAGCACGGCCTTCGTACCCAGGTAGCTGCCGCCGATTCCCGTTACGACCACAAATTCACACCGGGCGCGCAATGAGGCGGAGGCGTCTTCAATTTCTCTTACCTCGTAATCCATAATGGCTCGGGGGAGGTCCATCCAGCCCAGCATGTTACCTCCCGCGCCGCTACCTTTGTCTAAGGCTTCCAGCACTTTTTTCACCGGCGACTTGAAGGCATAAATCTGTTCCCGCGTGATGGCGTTCAGCGTCTTGCTAAGGTTCAAACGAATCTTATCCATAATCTTTTTCTATTTAAAAGTTTCAGTTAATTGTTTCAGTATTGTGACCGGCGATTTCTGTTCATACAGAATGCCGTACAGTGCATCCAGGATCGGCATGTCGGCCTGACATCGCCGGTTGATTTCATAAATACGCCTGACGCCGTAATATCCTTCGGCAATCATTTCCATTTCGAGCTGAGCCGTTTTGATCGAACAACCCTTCCCTATCATGGCGCCGAATGTACGGTTACGGCTGAAGCGCGAACAGGCTGTGACGATCAAGTCGCCCAGGTAGGCCGAATCGGTGATGTCGCGTTCCACCGCGTGAACGGTATCCAGGAAACGCCGCATTTCCTGTATCGCGTTTGACAGGAAAACGGCCTGGAAATTGTCTCCGTATTTCAAGCCGTGGTAAATGCCGGCAACAATGGCGTACACGTTTTTCAGTACGGATGCATATTCAATCCCCGTCATGTCCTGCGAATACGAACTTTTCAGGTAGAGGTTGTCGAATATGCGGCAAAGCGGTCCGGCCTGTTCCGCGTCTTTGCAGGCAATGGTGAGGAAGGACAACCGTTCCATCGCGACTTCTTCCGAGTGGCAAGCTCCGGCAATAATCGCCAGATGTGTTTCCGGGACGTCGTAATACCGAATGAAATAATCGGTGACCAGCATGTTCTCGTCCGGGACAATCCCCTTGATGGCCGAAATGACGAACTTGTCCTTCAAGGAGGTCTTTAATTTTTTCAGGTGCTGTTTCAGGAAAGGCGACGGTATGGCGAAGATAATCGTATCCGAATCCTTGACTGCCTGGTTGATGTTGGAGTAAAAAGTGATGCGGTCCGTGTCGAACGTGATGCTGGGGAGGTAGGCCGGATTGTGTTTCATCCGTTTGAAATCCTCAATGCGGTCGGGACGGCGCATGTACCAGTTGATATGCGGTTGCGTCGACAATACGATCTTCGCAAGTGCGGTCGCCCAACTCCCTCCGCCGAAAATGGCTATTTTACCTGGAAAGTTCATCAGACGGTACTTGTTGGACGGAGATTGACCGAATCCATTCCTCCACTTCACGGGCGGCAGGATTTTCCAGTTCCAGTTTATATTTCCGGTTGATGTCGAACAGCGCCTGACGGACGAGTTGGGGATTGGCGCCGGAAAGCGATTCCACGGTGAGATAACCGGCCTTTTGCAACACCGGCGCCCATGCTTCGGCGATGCCGTGTGCCGCATATTTTTCCGGAGGGTCTTTCTTTGCTGCCTTTTCCGGACGCATCTGCGGAAACAGCAGTACTTCCTGGATGCTCTCCTGAC
The DNA here is from genome assembly GCA_031283915.1 of Tannerella sp. Classification (GTDB taxonomy): domain Bacteria; phylum Bacteroidota; class Bacteroidia; order Bacteroidales; family Tannerellaceae; genus Tannerella. The sequence continues at coordinate 9,425 of JAITAY010000253.1, read as the reverse complement.
CGGTCAGGAGCATGGTCAGGCGATCCATTCCGATACCCATGCCGCTGGTCGGCGGCATACCGTGTTCCAGCGCCCGCAGGAAGTCTTCGTCGATGTACATCGCTTCGTCATCTCCTTTTTCCGACAGACGCAACTGCTCTTCAAAACGCTGCCGCTGGTCGAGGGGATCGTTCAGTTCCGAGTAGGCGTTGGCTATTTCCTTTCCGTTGATCATTAGCTCGAAACGCTCCGTCAGTTCGGGGTGGACGCGGTGACGCTTGGTGAGCGGACTCATCTCGATGGGGTAGTCGATGATGAACGTCGGTTGAATGTAGGCAGATTCGCATTTCCCGCCGAAGATGGCGTCGATCAGCTTGCCTTTGCCCATCGTCCCGTCCTGTTCCACACCGAGCTTGTCACAGGCGGCACGCAGTGCACTTTCGTCCATGCCGCCGATATCGACGCCTGTATGTTCCCGGATAGCCTCTCTCATCGTCACCCGCCGGTAGGGCGGCTTGAAATCAATTTCCTTCCCGCCCACCGTCACCTTCGTACCGCCCAGTACATCCATGCAGATCCGTTCGAGCAACTGTTCGGTGAAATCCATCATCCAGCAGTAATCCTTGTAAGCGACGTAAATCTCCATTACTGTAAATTCCGGATTGTGCGTACGGTCCATTCCTTCGTTGCGGAAGTTGCGGCTAAATTCGTAGACGCCTTCAAAATTGCCGACGATCAGGCGTTTCAGGTACAGTTCATTGGCGATGCGCAGGTAGAGCGGGATGTTCAGCGCATTGTGATGCGTGATAAACGGACGGGCGGTAGCCCCTCCGGGGAGGGTCTGCAAAACGGGCGTATCGACTTCGATGTATCCGTTTTCATTGAAGAAGGCACGCATGGAATTGAATACTTTCGTACGCTTGAGAAAGACGTCCTTCACGCCGCCGTTCACTATCAGGTCTACGTAACGCTGGCGGTAACGCAGCTCCGGGTCGGTGAAGCCGTCGTAGACGACGCCGTCCTTTTCTTTGACAATGGGTAACGGACGCAATGACTTCGACAGGACGGTCAGTTCCTGGGCATGGACGGAGATTTCACCCATCTGCGTGCGGAAAACAAATCCCCTGATGCCGACAAAATCGCCGATGTCCAGCAGTTTCCTGAAGACCGTGTTATACAGTTCGGTATTGTTTTCATCCGGACAGAGGTCGTCGCGTGTGAGGTATACCTGAATGCGCCCGGTAGCATCCTGCAATTCCATGAAAGAGGCTTTTCCCATGATACGGCGGCTCATGATCCGCCCCGCGACTGTCACCCGGCGAGGCTCGGCGTCATCCCCGAACGACGCTTTGATTTCGTCGGCATGTCCGTCGACCGCATAAGCCGCGGCAGGATAAGGATCAATACCCACCCGGCGTAATTGTTCCAGACTGTTGCGCCGGATGATCTCCTGCTCGCTCAACTCCAATATGCTCATTCTTCTGTTTTCTTTGAAATACGTTGCAAAAGTACAAAAAATAAAGATTCAATGCGTGTTCTAACGGCGTATTTCAAAGGATTGCGGTTCCACTCTTTCATGTATAGCGCATCTCCCCCTCTCTTTTCTTCTTCCTTCTTTTGTAACTACTCAGGTATCTGTAAAAAGGAGGCATACTATTTAGCGTTATCAAATAATGCAGGGCAACCGCACCCAAATCAGCGCCGCAAAAAAAAACTCAAAATAGCCATTTTGTGGCTTTTGACGACTGGCTTGCCAAAAAAAATAGCCCTTACGGGGTAAATAGCTCCTACATCCTATGCAACTAAAGATGAAAGGCCAGTAAAGTCAGTAAAGTCGGTAAAGTCGGTAAGGTCGGTAAGGTCAATAAGGTCCATTAAGGTATGTGTTTCCCCCTTGGCTACTAAGGTTGTTTTGTTATTGGAATAAGGTAGAAATAAGGTTTTGGGAATGTTTGTTACATATCTGCCGTGGCCGCTGCTCCCCCTCCCCTCCCTTTGTGGGGAGGGGTCGGGGGAGGGGTCGGAAATCCCCTTGGCTACTAAGGTTGTTTTGTTATTGGAATAAGGTAGAAATAAGGTTTTGGGAATGTTTGTTACATAGCTGCTGTGGCCGCTGCTCCCCCTCCCCTCCCTTTGTGGGGAGGGGTCGGGGGAGGGGTCGGAAATCCCCTTTTGGCTACTTTCTATGGATATGTTTATCCTGACGGGCAATGCCCTAAACTATGCCGTATGCAGTATAACTACCTCTTTATGCATAGAATGATACCGCGTGCAGTATACACACACTTGGAAATCCGGAATTTTCATGTAGTTTTGCACACTAAATGCATAATAAAGGAATTAAGACATGGATGACCTTTTTATCGAAAAAATGCGGGATTCGGAAATGAATGAAGTCGCTGCTATTTTAACGGATGCTTTTAAAACAAATCCGGCATATTCAATCCTGTTCCAAAAGAAGAATCAATTGGAAGATGGCTTGCGATGGTTATTCAAAACCAATCTTTTTATTATTAACCGGAAACAGCCCCTGACAAGTGTTGTGAAAGAAAAGAATACCGGCAAAATAACAGGAACATATACCTTAATTCCACCACAAGGAACGAGAAAGACGTTCTCCACATATTCAAAAATCGGACTTCCCGGATTCATCTTGAAGTTCGGAATAAACCCATTGGTTCGAATGCTTGGTCTGGACAATTACAATAAGAAGCTGCTAACGGAATCCATGAAAAATTCCGCATATTATTATATGTCAATGGTAGTAATCAGGAAAGAATATAGAGGTACAGGGGTTGGTACTTATGCTATAAAACATGCGATTCGGGAACATATCGCCTCCAATCCGACCTGTAATTTAATCGGACTAACAACCCAACTCCCCGAAAATGTAATATTTTATTCTCGATTGGGATTCGATAAGTTAGATGAAGGACGTGCCAACTTCAAGGGAGATGAGTACTATAATTGCAATATGAAACTGGTTTTGTAATAGTTAAACCTATACTTACCATCTGATTGCGAAAAAAACAGTATGAACAAACGATACATATTCACATTTATTCAAAACGAAATGAAGCTAATCAACGATTCCCTGCTGGACGAAACGACCGCCGGCGCAAAATGCTCGCCGCGCCTGCGGATGAACTGCAATTTCCACGAAGACTTGAACGACCCCGTCAACCGCCTGCTGAACGCAATGGAACCGGGCACGTACCTGCGTCCGCACAGGCATTGCCATCCGGACCGGCACGAGATATTCCTGCTTCTGCGGGGCAAGGTCGCGCTGTTTCTTTTTGACGGGGAGGGAAACATTACGGACACGGTTGTGTTTGATCCGCTACGCGGCAACTACGGCGGAGAAATCCCTGCCGGCACATGGCATGGCTTGCTGGTGCTGGAAACGGGCACGGTACTCTATGAAATCAAGCAAGGCCCGTTTGCCCCCCTGACGCCGGACAATCTGGCACCCTGGTCGCCGCCTGTCGAAGACACCGAAGCCGTGTGCCGGTACATGGAAGATTTGCATAAACACCTGCCATGAGCTGCCGGCAAGCGATACAATCGTATTTGTCTGCGAACCAATACAGGCACATGGCCTTGAAGGCCGTACTGTTTGACATGGACGGCGTCTTATACGACTCCATGCCCCATCATGCAGAGGCATGGATGGCTGTCATGAAGAAATACGGCTATCGTTTTTCACGGGAAGATGCCTACCTGAACGAGGGACGAACAGGCGTCGCCACGATCCGGCTGGTCTGTGAGCGGGAGGGCATTTCCCTCTCCGACCGGGAAATGGAAGCTCTCTACGATGAAAAAAAAGCTATTTTCTGCTCATTGCCCGCATCCGGGCCGATGCCGGGGGCATACGATTTGTTGAAGAAAGTCGCGGAGGCCGGCCTCGGGACGATGGTCGTGACCGGCTCGGGACACGCCGACTTGCTGGACCGGCTGAATCGGACGTTTCCGGGTATCGCCTTCCGTCGGGACCGGATGATAACGGCCTTCGACGTGAAACACGGTAAACCGCACCCGGAACCTTACCTGATGGCGCTGGCCAAAGGGGGATGGCGGCCGTGGGAGGTGATCGTGGTGGAAAATGCGCCGCTGGGTATTGCCTCCGCTCTTGCCGCCGGACTGTTTACCATCGCCGTAAATACAGGCCCCTTACCCGATGCCTGTCTGCTGGAAACCGGCGCCAACTTGCTTTTCCATGAGATGGCGGAGGTGGCCGACGCCTGGGAAGACCTCAGAGCGGCAACGGAGATTGCCAGATATACTGCGCGCGGGAAGATTATGCGCAAAAACAGGTAGCTGGTAGTTAGGAACTGTCTGGAAATAAACCATCCACATTTACGGGAGATGTTTTTTGCCATCCAACGACTGAAAATGCGCGCATACCGGGGTATGTAAGCATTTTCAGGAGGAAGTATGGTGAAAAACAGACCCGTAAATGGGTGGTTTATTTTCAGACAGCTCCTTGCCAACGGTTTTACGGGGGACGATGGGAATGACACCCGCAGAGACGTTGCATGTAGCTTCTCTACAACGATATGTCAAACGGCTTTTACGGAGCGGTGAAAATGACACTTGGAGGGACGATTATCGGCAAATTCTTGTTGATTTCCTTTATTCTTTTACCGATATTTCGTTCCTGTTTTTATGATTTACGCAAAAGGATTTGCATTATTTCTCTTATCAAGAATGTTGTTTTTCACCACAATGAACATTTGTATCAATTTGATGCTTTTTCTCTCTAATAGCTATTTGGGGATCATTTTGTGTACATAAGATTCCGGAGGGAGGTTTCCGGATCATCCGGCAGGTAACGACTGTATATCTGTACCCATGCATATACGCATCCCGCGCAAACGACCCTGTCGATTTGTCATTTTATCGACCGATATACTTTGGTTTATCGCAAAAAACCGTATATTTGCGCTCGTTTTTAAAATACATGCAACAATGAAAATAGAATCGGTTATTGGACGTGAAATCCTCGACTCAAGAGGTAATCCCACTGTTGAAGTGGACATTGTATTGGAATCGGGCATTCGGGGCAGGGCATCGGTTCCCTCCGGAGCATCGACGGGTGAACACGAAGCGCTGGAACTGCGTGACGGCGACAAGAAACGTTACGGCGGAAAGGGCGTTTTGAAAGCCGTCGAAAATATTAACGGGAAAATAGCGCCGGCGATCCTGGGGTGGTCTGCGCTGGATCAGACAGGTATTGACCGTCTCATGCTCGAACTGGACGGGACAAAAACAAAATCCAATCTTGGCGCCAACGCCATCCTCGGCGTTTCGCTGGCCGTAGCCAAAGCGGCGGCAAATTACCTGGATATTCCGCTGTACAAGTACATTGGCGGCGTGAACACCTACGTAATGCCGGTGCCGATGATGAATATCATCAATGGCGGCTCGCACAGCGATGCGCCGATTGCTTTCCAGGAGTTCATGATCCGTCCTGTGGGCGCAGCCTCTTTCAAGGAAGGTTTGCGGATGGGCACGGAAGTATTTCATGCCTTGAAGTCCGTACTGAAAGGACGCGGCCTGAGTACGGCCGTCGGTGATGAAGGCGGGTTTGCTCCGGCGCTGGACGGTACCGAAGACGCTCTGAACTCGATTCTTACCGCAATCAAGACAGCCGGATACGAACCGGGTAAAGACGTGAAAATCGGCCTCGACTGTGCCTCTTCCGAATTTTATGCCAACGGTGTCTATGACTATACCAAGTTTGAAGGAACCAAAGGCGAAAAGCGCACTTCTGACCAGCAGGTGGATTATCTGGAGAAACTGATCAACGAATACCCGATTGACTCCATCGAAGACGGCATGAGCGAAAATGACTGGGCTGGCTGGAAAAAACTGACCGACCGCATCGGCGACCGTTGCCAGTTGGTGGGAGACGACCTGTTTGTGACCAACGTAGACTTCCTTTCGAAAGGAATCATCGAAGGTTGCGCCAACTCCATCCTCATCAAAGTCAACCAGATCGGTTCGCTGACGGAAACGCTGAACGCAATCGAAATGGCTCACCGGCATGGCTATACGACCGTCACTTCCCACCGCTCCGGCGAAACGGAAGATGCAACCATTGCCGACATTGCCGTGGCAACCAACAGCGGACAAATCAAAACAGGTTCGCTCAGCCGTTCGGACAGGATGGCCAAATACAATCAACTGCTCCGGATCGAAGAAGAACTGGGCAATCGCGCCGCCTACGGATATAAAAAACTGATCTGACGACCAGCATTCGATAGTTAATTAATATGGTTGATAAAAGCGGAAAGAAGGGTTTTTCCTCACGGAAAAGCCCTTCTTCATTGAAAAATTCAGGGTTTCAAAAAATCAAACTCGGGAATTTCTTGCAGGTCTCAAGGCACAACAAAACCGTTCTTCGGCCGGTGTCTGTCCGGCTGAAATCAGGATGATTAAAAAGAAAAGAGATGTCGATTAAAACGTATATTCGGGAAAACAGGGAATCATTCCTGGCGGAGTGGTTTGAATGGTTGCGCATCCCGTCGGTCAGTTCGCAACAAGCGCACCGGGCGGACATGCAAACTTGCGCCGCGTATGTGCGGGACATGCTATTGGCTTCGGGAGCAGATCGGGCAGAGGTGATGCCCACGGCCGGCCATCCGGTGGTCTACGGCGAACGCATGTTTTCACCGGACGCACCCACCGTGCTGGTATACGGCCATTATGACGTGATGCCGCCCGAACCGCTGGAACTGTGGCAAAGCGACCCGTTTGAACCGGCGATACGTGACGGTGCTGTCTGGGCACGCGGCGCAGATGATGACAAAGGACAACTGATGATTCAGTTGAAGGGCTTTCAAACGGCTCTGCGGGAAGGGCTGGTAAGTTGCAACGTGAAATTCATCGTGGAAGGCGAAGAAGAAATCGGTTCCATCCATCTGGAACCGTTCTGCGAAGCACATCGTGACTTGTTGAAGGCGGATGTGATATTGGTTTCGGATACAAGTATGTACAGTGAGGATGTGCCTTCGCTGACGACCGGCCTGCGGGGGTTATCCTATTGGGAAATTGAAGTGACGGGGCCGAACCGCGACCTGCATTCCGGCCATTTCGGAGGCGCTGTGGCCAATCCCGTCAATGTCCTGTGCCGTTTGCTGGCGGACGTGACGGACGGCAACGGGCGGATGACCATTCCGCATTTTTATGACGACGTGCAGGAACTTTCGCCCGAAGAAAAGAAAATGATTGCGCAGGCGCCGTTCGACGAAGCAAAATACAGACAGGCGATCGGCGTGGATGCCCTCTTTGGCGAGGCAGGCTATTCGACGCCGGAACGAAACAGTTGCCGTCCGTCGTTCGACGTGTGCGGCATCTGGGGCGGTTACACGGGCGAAGGCGCCAAGACGGTATTGCCTTCGAAAGCCTATGCCAAAGTCTCCTGCAGGCTGGTGCCCCATCAGGACGCCGCACGAATCACGCAGTTGTTCATAGACCACCTGACCGCAGTTGCGCCGGACTGTGTAAAATTACAGGTGACCCACTGTCACAGCGGACAGGCATACGTCTGTCCCATGGATCTGCCGGCTTACCGGGCGGCCGAACGGGCGTTCACCGTTGCTTTCGGGAAGAAACCGCTGGCCATGCGCCGCGGGGGCAGTATCCCGATTGTCCCGGCGTTTGAGCGGATACTGGGCATCAAAACGGTGCTGATGGGATTCGGTTTGGAACGCCATGCCATTCACTCGCCCAACGAAAACTTCGGCCTGGAGCGCTTCTACACCGGCATCGAAGCCGTGGCGGAGTTTTACGGGATTTGGAAATGAACAGGAAAAACAGAAAAGACGTTGGAAATACTGATACAATCGGCCACATTAAACGGCCTCCTCACGGATATCCACATTGCAGGAAACCGTATCCGGCGCCTTGCACCGGCCATTGACGCGCCGGGCGCCACGGTCATCGACGGTCGTCGCAAGGCGGTGATTCCCGGCCTGATGAACATGCATACACATGCGGCGATGACGCTGTTTCGCGGTTTCGGCGACGACATGCCCCTGATGTCCTGGCTCAACGAAAAAATCTGGCCGAATGAAGCCAAACTGACGGAAAAGGATGTCTACCATGGCGCCAAACTGGCCTGTGTAGAGATGATCAGGAGCGGAACAACTACGTTTTTCGACATGTACCACCACTTGGACGCCACGTATGCCGCCGTCGAGGAGATGGGACTGCGTGCCGTACTTTCGGAAGCCTGTTTTGACCATTTCCGGCCGGAAGTGGCGGAGAAGACCCGTCAGCGGATTACCGACCGTTTCCATTCGTCCGCATTCCGTAACCCGCGTATCCGGCTGGCGCTGGGGCCTCATGCCATTTACACCGTCTCCGGCGAGCTGCTGCGATGGATACACGCGTTCGCCGAAGCACATGACTTGTCGATCCAGATACATTTGTCCGAAACGGAAGACGAAGTGGAACAGTGCCGGGCGCGATTCGGCACGACTCCCGTTCGTTACCTGCACCGGCTGGGCATTTTGTCGCCGCGCTGGTCGCTGGCGCACGTGCTGCATGTGGATGAGGAAGAAATCGCACTGCTGGCGGAACACGACGTGAAAGTTGTACACAATCCGGCCTCCAATATGAAATTGGCTTCGGGTTACAGATTTAAATACAAGGAAATGCGTGCAGCCGGCGTGACGGTCGGACTGGGTACGGACGGCTGTTCGTCGTCCAACAACCTGGACATGGTAGAAGTGATGAAACTGGCTTCCCTGCTTGGTAAGGCGTGGCGGTACGATCCGCAGGCGCTTCCCTGCGAAGAGATGCTCTACGCCGCTACGGAGGCCGGAGCCAAACTCGCCGGATTCGACGCGGGACGTATCGAAGAGGGCTGTCTGGCCGACCTTTGCCTGATTGACCTGACGATGCCTGTCTTCACACCGAATTTCAATTTCGTCTCGAACCTCGTTTTTGCGGCCAATGGCAGTTGTGTCGATACCGTCATTTGCGACGGGAAGATATTGATGCAGCATCGCAGCATCCCCGGCGAAGAGGACATTCTCGAGCAGGCGGCCAAGACGGCATACGATTTGATTCACTAATCATTCACGTTACGCACCTCCCGGAAGCGGAAGGATTAAAAACCAGGTATGCCTTGACGGGCAAAGCCGCCGTTGGAGGTATGACGGGGCGCCGAAATTCCAAACACTGTACCTATACTGCGCGCGGTACAGTTTTGTGCATTGCCCGTCAGCATAGAAAAGGGCATCCGCCCACACGCCTTCTTGCCCGTCGGCTAAAGCCCAATGTCATCAAGTTGAGATTTTGTTTCCGGCATCCCGTCAGGGATGCATCGCTCGGTAGATAAACCGGTATAACCCTGTATTGCATCCTGTTAAGGATGCATCCCTAACGGGATGCAGATAGAGACGTCGTAAAAATGCTACCGAGCGATGCATCCCTAT
>JAITAY010000132.1 GCA_031283915.1 Tannerella sp. | reverse complement strand
CATAGAAAAGGGCCTCCGCCCACACGCCTTTTTCCCCGTCGGCTAAAGCCCAATGTCATCAAGTTAAGCGCTAAAAGGTTGTAGTAGAGCATCCCGCCAGGGATACATCGCCCGGTAGCATTTTTGCGACGTCTCTATCCGCATCCCGTTAGGGATGCATCCTTAACAGGATGCAATATAGGGTTATACCGGTTTATCTACCAAGCGATGCATCCCTGGCGGGATGCCGGAAACAAAATCTTAACTTGATGACATTGAGTCGAAACGGACGGCAATGTGTGGAGAATGGGGCTAAAGCCCTGCGGAGGCGCTGTTGCACTTTTTTTTCTAACCACCTCTTTATGCATAAAACAATACCGCGTGCAGTATAGTATTATTCTACTCTTTCCCGTATGAGTATAATCCGCATAAAACCGGAGAACTGTATCGAAAGAATTTGCCGGCAAATGAACGTTTCCGGGAAGAAAAAAAGTATCTTTGCGGGCAAAATAAAATGTAATTGTATAGATGAAACCTACATTATTAGTATTGGCGGCAGGAATGGGAAGCCGTTACGGAGGACTGAAACAGTTGGACGGTTTAGGCCCTTCGGGCGAAACAATTATGGACTATTCTATTTATGATGCCATCCGGAACGGGTTTGGCAAGCTTGTTTTTGTCATCCGGAAAGATTTTGAAGCTGACTTCCGCGTAAAAATTCTGAGCAAGTACGAAAACCATATTCCTACGGAGGTCGTATTCCAGTCGACGGACAAAGTGCCCGAAGGATTTACATGTCCTCCGGAACGTACCAAACCGTGGGGGACGAATCATGCGGTGTTGATGGGCCGGGAGGTGATCAGAGAGCCGTTTGCCGTGATTAATGCGGACGATTTCTACGGTCGCGACAGCTACGCCGTGATGGGCGAAGCGCTGAAACAGCTTGCCGGCAAAGAGAATGCGTATTGCATGGTCGGCTTTCACATTGGAAACACGCTGAGCGAAAGCGGTTCGGTAGCGCGGGGCGTCTGCCAGACCGACAGTAACGGATTTTTGACGTCGGTCGTCGAACGGACGGCCATCGAACGGATTGACGGAAAAATTCGGTTTACGGATGAGCACGGCGAAGTGGTTGTGCTGGAAGAAAATACACCGGTCTCCATGAACATGTGGGGATTCACGCCGGATTATTTCGCTTATTCCGAAGCCTGTTTCAAGGAATTTCTGCGCGTCCATGCGGAGAACCCGAAAAGCGAATACTTTATTCCGCTGATGGTGAATGAACTGGTGACAAAAAACATCGCCCGTGTGAAAGTGCTGGATACGGCTTCGAAGTGGTTTGGCGTCACCTATGCCGCCGACCGCCGGGGCGTTGTTGACAAAATCCGGGCGTTGATTGAGGCCGGGGAGTATCCCGAAAGATTATTCTGATTCAGGGATTCAAAAATACAAAAATTCAAGGATTGAAAAAAAGGAGGTTATGATGAAAAGAATGACAGTGACGGCGCTTGTGTGCGTCTTCTGCCTGTGTGCGGGGAACGTGTTTGCGCAGGGGAGGGAACCGGTCGTGTTGATTGATACCGACATGGGCAAAATCAGGGTGCAACTGTATAACGATACGCCCCTGCACCGGGATAATTTCATCAAGCTGGTGAACGGGCATCAATACGACGGACTGCTTTTCCACCGGGTCATCAAGCAGTTCATGATACAGGGGGGCGACGTGAAGTCCAAGGAGTCGCCGGTCGGCGAGAAGCTGGGCGACGGGGAGCTGGATTACACCATTCCGGCCGAGATCGTTTTCCCGAAATATTTTCACAAACGCGGACAGCTTTGTGCTGCGCGTACGGGTGATGAGGTGAATCCGGAAAGAGCGTCTTCCGCCACCCAGTTCTACATCGTCACCGGCAAGCACTATACAGGGCGCGAATTAGATAAGATGGAAAAGGAAAAAGGTATCAAACTCACCCCCGAACAACGTCAGGCGTACATGATAGACGGAGGTACGCCGCATCTGGATGGCACCTATACCGTTTTCGGAGAAGTGATCAAGGGCATGAAAGTGGTGGACAAGATTCAGTTTGTCGCCGTCGATGCGAATGACCGCCCTTCGAAAAATATCAGAATCAAATCGATGAAGATTGTGAAGAAGTAGTCATGCGTCATTTCCGCATCATATCCGTATGGATGGTTTTCCTTTGGGCGGGAGAGAGCGGGCTTGCGCAGTCGCCCGCGAAACCGGCCGTCAGGATGCAGGTTCCCGAAGGCTACTTTGCCGCTCAGGTAGAGGGAAGCGATACGGTTGCGGTGATTCAGTTGCCGACAGTCGTTGTTTTTCCCGAACTCAAGTTCAGGAACGAAAAGGAACGCCGGCAATACAGTAAATTAGTGCGCGACGTGAAAAGAACGTTGCCTTATGCCAAAATGGTATATGCCACGCTGATCGAGACGTATGAGTACATCCAGACCCTCCCGGACGACAAGGCGCGGGAAGCGCATCTGAAAAGGATGGAAAAGGAGCTGTTCAGGGAATACAAGCCGGAACTGAAAAAGCTGACGCTCTCTCAGGGGAAACTGCTGATCAAGCTCATCGACCGCGAATGCAATCAAACGAGCTATAACCTGGTATCTGCTTATTTGGGAAGGTTCCGCGCCGGATTCTGGAACCTGTTTGCCGGCATGTTCGGCGCCAGCCTGAAGAGCGAATATGACCCCGGGGGGAAAGATGCCTTGACCGAACGGGTCGTGCTGCTTGTCGAGCACGGACAGATTTGACGTTCAGCGCAACTGCTTGAAAAACTCCCAGATCGCCATGCCGCCGGCTACGGCCACGTTCAGCGAATGTTTCGTGCCGAACTGCGGGATTTCGATGCAGCAGTCGCATTGATCGATCACCGCCTGCTGTACGCCTTTTACTTCATGCCCCAGTATCAGCGCGTATTTCCTGTTTCTGTCCAAAGCTAGTTCATCCAACGCAATACTTCCTTCGGCTTGTTCGACGGCGCACAGTACATACGCTTCCCGCTTGAGTTCCAGCACAGCTTCCAGCGTGTCGGAACAGGTATGCCATTCTACCGTATCTTCGGCTCCCAGCGCTGTTTTATGTATTTCGGGATGAGGCGGAGAGGCGGTAATTCCGCAGAGATATACCGCTTTCACACGGAAGGCGTCGGCCGTGCGGAAAAGTGAACCGACGTTGCTCAGACTCCGAACCTGATCGAGTACAACTACCAGAGGCGTTTTCTCGCTTTCCTGATACTCACCCGGCGTCAAACGGGACAGCTCGGTGATTCTTAACTTGCGTAGACCTCTCCCCCGGCCCCTCCCCACAAGGGGAGGGGTGCCGGACGGCGGTGACGCCTGCCGAAAAAAATGGAAATTATTCATCATTTAAATGACGTTTATGCGGAATTGCGACAGTGTTTGCGAAAATCATGACGCTCATCCCGGAAACTTCGGGGGATGTCTCCCACACTTTGAGAGACGTCCTCCGCATTTCGGGGGATGTCCCCCACACTCCGTAAATCATGTTGCGTGCAGTAAGTTCAAAACATAAGAAAAGGGAGGCAAGCGGCGGTCACGTTCGTTTGAATATCAATCATTCTAATCATTAACCACTATGTAACGCGAAATAAAATAAGCTGTTCCGGTTTAGCGAAGCGTTCGTCAGGCTTTCATTTCAACACGGAAACATGGAGACACGGAGATGGGGAGATGACAGCGCCTTCCGCCAAGCAAACTCAGCGAGGGGAAACCTCCGTGTCCTTTGTGTCTCCGTGTTGAAATTACGTATATGCCATTTATTTCGCATCCCTAAATAATGTTTTTTTCGAAAGTTCGGATGGTTTGGATCAGTTCGCTTCCCAGTGCGTCGGCTTGCGCTTGCGTCGGAGCTTCGGAGTATATGCGGATGATCGGTTCGGTGTTGCTTTTGCGCAGATGTACCCATTTGTCAGGAAAATCAATCTTGACGCCGTCGATGTCCGTTATTTCATGCCCGGCAAACGTTACCTTTACTTTCTCCAGAATCGCATCTACATTTATTTCCGGCGTCAGTTCAACTTTCTGTTTGGACATGAAATACGAGGGATACGATGCACGCAGTTCGCTGGCGGTCATCTGCTTCCTGGCCAAATGGGTCAGGAACAGGGCGACGCCGACCAGTGCATCACGGCCATAGTGACTGGCCGGATAAATCACACCGCCATTGCCTTCGCCGCCAATCACGGCGCCGGTTTCCTTCATTTTGGCGACTACGTTGACCTCACCTACGGCTGCGGCATAATGGGAACAGCCATGACGCTGAGTGACGTCGCGCAGGGCACGGCTCGAACTGAGGTTGCTCACCGTCGCACCGGGCGTGTGGCTGAGGATGTAGTCGCTGACGGCTACCAGCGTGTATTCTTCTCCGAACATTTGTCCGTTTTCGCAGATGATCGCCAGACGGTCAACGTCCGGATCGACGGCAAAACCGACGTCGGTTTTGACTTGCGTCATCAGGCGTGCGATTTCGGTCAGGTGTTCCGGCAGAGGTTCGGGATTGTGCGAGAAATTCCCGTGCGGATTGCAGTGCAGTTTGAATATTTCCTTTACGCCCAGTGCATACAGCAAATCGGGCAGTACCATGCCGCCGACCGAGTTGACGCAGTCAATGGCCACGCGGAAACGGGCAGCCCGGATCGCTTCCACGTCTACCCGTTCCAGCTTCAGAATGCTTTCGATGTGACGCTCCTTATAGCGGTTGTCCACAATCCGCTGTCCCAGGGAATCGATTCCGGCGAAGATGAAATCTTCCGTTTCGGCCAGTGACAGGACTTCCTGTCCTTCTTCCGCGTTCAGAAATTCACCGCGTTCATTGAGCAGTTTCAGCGCGTTCCATTGCCTGGGGTTATGGCTGGCCGTGATGATGATTCCGCCGGCGGCGCGTTCCGCCACGACGGCCAGTTCCGTCGTCGGAGTGGTCGCCATGCCGATGTCTACAACGTCAAATCCCATCCCGGTAAGCGTCCCCGCCACAATGGATTTTACCATCTCGCCCGAGATACGTGCGTCTCGCCCGACCACAATCCGCCGGCGCGTCGACAAAGAAGAACGGCGGCGGATGAACGTCGCATAACCGGCCGTAAACTTCACAATGGCCAGCGGATTCAAGCCTTCTTCCGGCTTGCCGCCAATCGTGCCGCGGATTCCTGAGATAGACTTTATAAGTGTCATTTGATTTGATTTTAATGATGGTTTAATGCTGTTTGATCCATTCAAAACCGGTATAGGGTACCAGCGCTTCGGGTATGCGGATGCCGTCCGGGGTCTGGTTGTTTTCCAGTAATGCTGCCACGACGCGAGGCAGAGCCAGTGCACTTCCGTTCAGCGTATGGCACAGCTGCGTTTTTTTATTTTCATCCCGGTAACGGCATTTCAGCCGGTTCGCCTGATAACTTTCGAAATTGGATACCGAACTGACTTCCAGCCACCGTTTTTGCGCCGCCGAGAAGACTTCGAAATCAAAGGTGAGCGCAGAAGTGAAACTGATGTCTCCCCCGCATAACCTCAAAATACGCCAGGGCAGTTCCAGTTTTTCGACAAGCGACTGTACGTAGTCAACCATTTCCCGTAATGTTTGGAGAGAATGTTCCGGTTTGTCTATGCATACGATTTCCACCTTGTTGAACTGATGCAGCCGGTTCAGTCCGCGGACGTCCTTTCCGTATGAACCGGCTTCCCGGCGGAAACAGGCCGAATAAGCCGTGTTCCTTACCGGCAACTCCGATTCATTCAGAATCATATCGCGATACATATTGGTGACCGGCACTTCCGCCGTGGGGATCAGATAGAGGCTGTCCAGTCCGGCATAATACATTTGCCCTTCCTTGTCGGGCAAGTTTCCTGTTCCGTAACCGGAATCGGCATTGACCAGGTAGGGCGGTTCCACTTCCACATATCCGGCGTCGCGTGCACGGTCCAGGAAGAAATTGATCAGCGCGCGTTGCAGTCGCGCTCCGTATCCCTTGTATACGGGAAAACCGGCGCCCGTGATCTTTACGCCTGCTTCGAAGTCAATCATGCCGTATTTCCTTGCCAAATCCCAGTGTGGCAATGCGTCGTCCGGCAGTTCCGGCACCACGCCGCCCGTCCTTTCGCAGACGTTGTCTTCGGCGCCTTTCCCTTCCGGGACGGATTCATGCGGCAGGTTGGGGATGAACATCAAACTTTCCTGTATTTCCGTTTCGGCGCTGGCTTTGGCGGTCTCCACTGCCTTGCTTTTTTCTTTCAGTACGGCTACTTGAGCCTTGGCATCCTCTGCTTCCGCCGTGTTGCCTTCCTTCATCAGCCGGCCGATGGTTTTCGACAGACGGTTCACTTCCGTCAAATTGGCATCCAGCGCAGCCTGTGATGTACGTCTGACGGCATCCAGCGCAATGATTTTGTCTGTAATCTCTTTGGCGTCAAAGTGTTTTTTTGCCAGTTGACGGATGACTTCGTCCTGATTTTCCGTAATAACTTTTAATGTCAGCATGATTGTTCCAGTTCTAATTTGAGCGGCAAAGATACGCACAGTTTGGCTAAAATCATGCGCGTAGAGCTAAAAACAGCTAAATCTTTTATTGAAATGTTATGGGCATCAAGCGTTGCGTCGCATGGGAGGAAGAGGACAAAATCCTCGGGTGTTTATCTTCCTGTTCGATAAATCGAATTGCCTGTATTCAATCGAAATAGAGCCATTCCGTTGCTGGAAAAAAATAAAGATACTCATCACTTTAGTTTTTTATTTGAGCAAAGGGAGCCATGTTTTTTGCAAATGTATTCATTGCAATCTTGCAAAATAAAAGAATCTTCGTATTTTTGTTGTCGTTAATAATCATTTTTTTACTCATGCAATCAGATTTCAAAAAACTCAGTCTTCAGAAGATTGACATAACAGGTCACGTGTTGGGGAAATTCTCCACATTCAGTATTCAGCAGGAATACACGAACGATACCAATGCCGTGCTGGAAGTAACTTACACTTTCCCCGTCAGCGCATCGGCGACTGTCACCGGCTTTACCGCCACGATCGGCGAGAAAATGATCAAAGGGAAAGTCAAGGAAAAGGAAGAGGCGAAAAAGGACTACCAGAAAGCCATACTCGGAGGCAATTCCGCCTATATGATGACCAGCGACGAATCTAATATCTTCAAAATGAATATCGGGAAAATCGCTGCCGGAGAAACCGTAAAGGTGACGATTGATTACATCGACCCTTTTGAAATAGTCGACAATCAGATAAGAATACTCATTCCGACGCTTGTTCCGCCGCGATACGGGTCGAACGTTACCGCCAAACTGACTTACGATAAAAACGAAGTCGAATACCGTGGCAATGTGGCTGTCAGTTTCGACCGAGACCTGAAAATTGACGACATTGAATCGAAAACCCACAGCATAAAACTTGAAAACAACACGGTGACCGCCCGGAATATCAAGCTGGACAAAGATTTTGTGCTGGACGTCAGCCTTCGAGAACAGACGTTCTCGAAGGGTTATTTCCACGAATTGCCCAACGGAAACAAAGTGGTTTATCTCTCGTTTTTCCCCGATATTCAAATGGAGAAGCAACACATTTCCGGGGAGTATGTGTTTGTCATAGATATTTCGGGTTCGATGGATGGCTTCAAACTGGAGCAAACCAAAGAAGCCGTTATCAAATGCCTGAAGCTGCTCAAAGAAGGCGACAGGTTTAACATTGTACCATTTGAAAGCGGGTATGAATTTTTCTCCGAAAATCCGGTCGAATACAATGCCGAAAATTACAAAAAAGCGAAAAAATTCGTTCTGTCGCTTCAAAGCCGTGGCGGTACCGAACTCTTTGCGCCGCTAAAGGACGTCATAAGCCGCGTGGGTAACGAAAAGATAATCTTTCTTTTTACCGACGGCGAGGTAGGAAACGAAAACGAAATCGCCGGTTATGTCAGGCAGCATATCTGCAAAAATACCCTTTTTGTATTTGGAATAGATTCGTCCGTCAATAAAAAAGGCTTGCAGAAAATAGCCGAAGCGGGCAGAGGCAAGGCGGAGTTCATCGTGAAGGACGAAATGATTCAAGAGATGATCGTCCGCCAATTTGCACGCGCATCGTCTGCCAATCTCTTTAGCATCGCGTTGAATCCAAAGGCGAATAAAGCGCTTGACAGGATTGAAAAGTCGCGCGTGCTCTTTAACCATGAGTTCTACGACGTATGGATTGAAACGGACGCGATTACGGACGATTTTGAACTGACGTGCCAAGCCGACGACAAAATGTTTTCTTTCGTCATTCCCCTGAATACGCTGGAATATTTGGATTTGCCGCTCGACAAAATTTATGCTTCCGAGCAGATACGACGGGCAGAGAAGTATATCAACCGTCATTGGCATCACGAGGATGAAGACGGCAAAGGCTACAGGGAACGAATCGTCGAAATAGCCGTCGAATACCAGATAGATTCGAAATACACGGCATTTATTGCGGTTAATGAGCGTGATGAAAAACTGACCGACATTCCGGAATTGCAGGATACCCTTTTGGAATCGCCCGCAGGGTGGGACATGCCACTATGCAAACGTTCGCTATTTTCTTGTTGCAGAACCCTCGATGATTATTCAATCTCAGCAGAGAGGAGTGCTGCGAAACATGTAAGTTCATCGCCGACAAGCCCGTCGAGAATCCCTACAGGTAAATTTTCGAATAATCATTTCTCCAAATATGACACTCCCCCCGTTGATCTCTCCAGACTGTTTGAGAAAATAAAAGAATGTGAGAAATTAATCATCCAGGGCCAGGTTTATCAGGATCTCCTGGATGAAATTACCGATGAATTGCGGCCGCATTTTTCATGTCCTTCAAAAGAATACAAACGGCTTTTTAAACAGATGAAGAAGCATACGCCAAAAGTTTATGCCTTGATAAAAGCTGTATTTGACAGTGTTGATGCATAAAAATGCCAGAAAAGCGCCCTGCTCCGATACGGGGCAAGGGCGCTATTTAACCTGCGTTTTGGGTAAGAAACACCCTATTTTAGTCCCGTGAGAGACAATATTTTATCGATCGTATGCTTCCGCTTGCGGTCACACGGGCGGTAAGTACATCACACCCAAATGCTGACTGAATGTGCTGTTGACCATGAGTGGGAAATGTGATTTTGTACTTGGAAATCCCCATTTTGTACAATAAGCCTGCGATTTGGGGATTTTATTTCAGGAAAATTTGCGCGATTGCAGGATCTTTTATTCCTTTGCCGCTGATATTTTGATGTATAAACAATCTAACACTGGGTGCCTATTGTAACAAACATTACTCTGAAACCAAAAATGTAGGATGTAATGAGAAATTTTAAAACGATGACCGATGAAGAATTGGTCGTATTGTATGCGGAAGGTAATAATTCCGCATTTGATGTATTGTTGAATCGCCACAAAGGGAGTGTCCATTCGTACATATATTATATCGTACGTGATCGGGATTTAACGGAAGATATTTTTCAAGAGACCTTTGTAAAAGTGATTATGACTATCAAACAAGGGCGTTACACGGAAAATGGCAAGTTCAAAGCATGGATTATGCGTATTGCTCATAATCTGATTATTGATAACTTTCGTCAGGAACGGAATGAAAATTCCGTATCGAATGATGAGGTAGATGTAGATTTGTTTAATGACAGCCGTTTGTGTGAGAGAACAATAGAGGACGAAATGGTTCAGGAGCAAGTTTTCGACGATATCAAGAAGATGATCCGTCATTTGCCGGATAATCAGCGTGAGGTGTTGGAGATGCGTTACTATCAGGACATGAGTTTTAAGGAAATTGCCGACCTTACGGGGGTAAGTATCAATACGGCGTTGGGACGGATGCGTTACGCTATCCTGAACATGCGGCGGATGGCCGAAGAAAACAGGATTGAACTTTCGTTTGTATAA
Organism: Tannerella sp.; assembly: GCA_031283915.1. Lineage (GTDB taxonomy): Bacteria > Bacteroidota > Bacteroidia > Bacteroidales > Tannerellaceae > Tannerella. Next base: position 11,033 of record JAITAY010000132.1, on the reverse strand, counting down.
ACAGAACTAAATTAAAAGAAGATGAAAAGAGATAAGAGTATTGAACTATTGAATCGTGCGGTGAATGATGAACTGTCAGCAGTTCATCAGTATATGTATTTCCACTTCCGGTGCGATGACATGGGGTATGAATTGTTGTCGGAACTGTTCCGGCGTGTGGCCATTCAGGAGATGATGCACGTGGAACGGCTGGCAGAACGTGTTTTATTCCTGAAGGGAGAAGTGGAAATGATTCCATCACATTCGGTGGCTAAACTGACAGATCCGGAAAAAATGCTGGAGAAAGCCGTGGAAATGGAAACGACGACGGTCGGCGATTACAATCAGTGGGCGCTGGAATGCAGTGTGGCGCTGGATGCCGCTTCCAAGAAACTGTTTGAGCAGTTGGTGGAGGAAGAAGAAGTGCATCAGGATCAGTTTGAGACGGAACTTGACAATCTTGGGAAATTTGGCGTCAACTATTTGGCTTTGCAGTCGGTAGAACGCAGCAAAAATGTGGCGACGACCCCTGCCACGTCGGCAGAATAAGGCTTTCTTGAAGCCGTATTTTTTACGGGAAGAAGTAACCTCACAGCAACTGCGTTATGAGGTTATTTTTTTATGTATCTGTGCCCGGGTTAAAAATTGAATATTCAAAAATGGAGTAACGGATATTCGTTACCTTTGCATGCAAATTTCATAGCGGAAGACAATAATGAAAATGAAAACGAAGATAAGCCTTTTGATAATGATTGTGAGCGCTGTTTGCGTTTCCTCGTGCAGCGATGATATGAAATCGTATGCGGAAATGAAACGCGATGAGAAAAAAGCGATTGATCGCCTGATTGCTACCGAAGGGTTTGAGATATTGAATGAATATCCGGCAGACGGTGTTTTCGGCGAAAAGCAGTTTGTTTTGCTGGATAACGGCGTTTACCTGAATGTGGTTGATTCCGGAAACGGAAACCGGGCGAAACTTTACACTACAACGATTCTGATGCGCTGTCGCGTACGGTTTATCTTTCAAGAGGATACTACACTTTCTCTCTTTTCCAACGACGCTTTCCCCATCGAATTTATCTATGGCTATGCGGCGAATACCATTTCTCAGGATGCTTCCGCAGGTACAGGTTCGTCCATCTGGTATTTTTTGAGCACGGGCGTGCAGTCTATACTGGAATATGTAGGCGAAAATGCCGAAGTCAAACTGATTGTTCCTTTTGAAGAGGGCAGTTCGTATCAGCAGGCGAATCAACTCGGCGCACCGCTTTATTATGAGAAGGTGAAATTTATGTTCTACTGACCTGAAAAACGTTTACCGCAATTTTTGAATGACCCGGTGAATGGCTTTGCCCCAAAACTCACCTAACCGGACGGCGCCTGCTGCATTCGGATGCAGGTAAAAAGTGCCGGCATTACCGCTTTCGGGAATTAATTCCGTTGCGTAATGCGTTTTGAAATATTCAAATGCGGCTGTATCACCCACGAAAACCTGACCGGGACGAAGGTCGGCGTACGTTTTTTCCAGTTTCTCCAGTTCGGGCGTGTAGCTGATTAACCGCTCCAAGCCGGCTTGCAGGTACATGGCAGAATTATAGGTGTTCGGACTGTACCAGATGGGGCGTTGCAACACGAACAGGGCTTCCGGATAAAGGCGAAACAGTTCGTCCAGTAGGGCTTTCAGGTTGGTGAAATACTGTGCGGGTGAAACCGGCGCGCCGTTCGGTCCCCGGACGGCGCTGTCGTTGGTGCCCAGCATGACGGAAAATAAGAGAAGGGCCTCGCTGTCTGCGGCAAACGGGGCGGCGGCGGCGGCGACTTTCGGGAAACGGGTTTGCTGTGCGGGCAGGAAATCGACGGTGGTTTGTCCGCTGACACCCTGGTTGGAAAACCCGCGCAAATCAATGTCTTTCTGTCCGGAGAGATAGCGGCTTGCCTGTGCTGGCGGGGCGTTGCGTTCCGGTGTGTCTATCTGTGCACCTTCCGTGATGCTGTTTCCGATGTAAACGACGTAGACCGGTCGTTTCTGCTGTGCGGTCAGCGACAGCGTCAGCCACAAAGGCATGAATATAAAGAACGTTTTCTTCATGAGAGGATCTGTTTTTAGTAGGGGGTTTCGAATCGTCCGGTTTTCCACTGATATACGAGCGCTTCGGCTTTCAGCCAGGGTGTCACTTTGCCGCGGTCTTCTTCGCTCAGGTATTCGGGCGTCAGGTATTCGGCCGTCATGGTGGCGTCTTCGGCATGAAGACGGTAGCGTATCAGATCCATGTCCATACGGGAAAGCGCATCCAGGAAGGCTTCGCTTTGCCGGTCGGCCGCTTCCTTGATGAAGCGGTCGGCCGGCAGGGGCGTCCAGATGTCGGAGGCGTCTAACCGGTTCCAGTCCGTTGTGTAGAAGGCGACGCGGCTGTCGGCTACCGGTGCGCTCACGGTCGTCACCACGCAGATAATGTTCGTATGGTTGATCAGCGGCAGGAGTTTCATCTCTACCACGCTCCGTTCGGAGGATTGCAGGAACAGGTAATCCGGTGTCAACTGCACCAGCGTCGAACGTCCTTTCATCGTATTGTCCAGCGTCGCCGGTTTGCCCGCGCGATAGAGTTCTACCAAATCCTTCCGCCAGGCATCTTCCAGTTGCAGGATGCATTCGTTCGGCATACGGATGAACAGCGAAGCCATATCCTGCGCCTTCACGGCAGCCGGCAGCGCCGAAACATAAAATAAAAACCAGAATAAATATTTCATATACATTTAAAATACAGTTGAATTCCGGAATGTTTGTCATTCCGGCCCCAAATATAGAAAAATCATTCCTGATGACAGGTAAACTAATGATGAATTATTAATTATTAATGATGTGGTGAATATTCGGGTAACGCTGTCTGTCACGGGAAAAAGTGCGGGGCGTTTACCGGCAGGGGTACGCGAATGACGCTCCGTCCGTCCTTCTTAAATCATGCTGCCTGCGTATATATTGCCTCTTTTTTAGTATATTACGTCACCCGTATCAGATGGGGAGCCTGCGCTGCATTGGCGCAGCCGCCTGCACTGCATTAGCGCAGCCGCCTGCGATGCATTGGCGCGGTTGCCTGCGATGCATTAGCGCGGTCGCCTTCCCGATACGGGAGTTTGTTCCGGGAACGGCCGGCGGTATGAGGCTCTTTCCGAACCGAATGGATTGGTAACCGGAAAACAGGCTGTGTCCGTTTCCGGGGAATGTCGATAGAGAAATATAGGTTGCGACTGTTGGAGATGTACCCGTTGAAAGTGAGGTGAAAGCCGGGCTTGAGGGTTTCTAATTCAGGGATGGACGGGTAGAAAGAGGTTGTCGGGGTAGGCGACGCCGGTCAGTGCAAGCCCTTTTGCGGGTGCGGAAGAACCGGCCAGGGAGCGGTTGCCGGCCTCGATCAAACGGTGAAAATCTGCTACGGTACGCTTTCTCCGTCCCACTTCAAACAGCGTGCCGACAATGGCGCGTACCATGTTTCGCAGGAAACGGTCGGCGCGGATCGTGAACACCCAGTATTCCCCTTCCCGTTCCCAGGCGGCATGGGAAACCCGGCAGAGATTCGTCCTGACATCGGTATGCAGCTTACTGAAACTCGTAAAATCGCTCGTTTCCAGCAATGCCCGGCTGGCTTCGTTCATCAGCTCGAAATCCAGTCCTTTCAGCGACATGCGGTGTACCCATTCATGATTGAACGGGCTTTTACGGTCGGAGATCGTATATTGATAGGTACGCGAAAGGGCGTCGAAACGGGCATGTGCATCCGGCCTGACCGGCGTCAGGCGGTCGATGGCAATGTCTTTCGGTAGCAGACGGTTGAGTTTCTCCGTCAGCAGGGGTAAATCCGTAACCGGTTCTTCCCGGTCGAAGTGAGCCACCATGCGCCGGGCATGAACGCCGGCATCCGTCCGTCCGGCAGCCGTCACCGGCGAGGGCTGCCGCAGGACTGTCGCCAGCGCCGTCTCGAGGCGTTGCTGCACGCTGATGCCGTTCGGTTGATGCTGCCACCCGCAATACTGCGTCCCGCTGTATGCCAAATACATGAAATACCTGTTCATCATTCCTCCTTACTCTTTCAGCAAATCCGGTCGCAAGCGTTCGGTACGTTCCTGCGCCTGCCGGAGACGCCATTCCCGGATGTTGCGTTCGTGTCCGGAAAGCAGTATGTCGGGCACTTTCCAGCCCCTGTAATCCGCCGGCCGCGTGTAGACCGGCGGCGCCAGCAGTCCGTCCTGGAAGGAATCGGAAAGGGCGCTCTGTTCGTCGCCGATCACGCCGGGAATCAGGCGTATCACGGCATCGGCGATGACAGCGGCTGCCAGTTCGCCGCCCGTCAGCACGTAATCGCCTACGGATATTTCGCCCGTGATCAGGTGTTCGCGGATGCGGTAGTCGATTCCCTTGTAATGCCCGCAAAGGAGGATCATGTTCTGCAACAGGGAAAGACGGTTGGCCATCGGCTGGTCGAAGCGTTCTCCGTCGGGCGAGGTGTAGAAGATTTCGTCATAGTCGCGTTCGGCCTTGAGCGCTGCTATCGCCCGGTCAACCGGCTCGATCTGTATCACCATTCCGGCCTCGCCGCCAAAGGGATAATCGTCTATGCGCCGCCACTTGCTGGTCGTATAGTCGCGCAGGTTATGCAGGTGAATCTCCGCCAGTCCTCTGTCCTGCGCCCGCCCGAGAATGGAGCAGTTCATGCAACCCTCAATCATCTCGGGCAATACCGTCAGTATATCAATCCGCATTCTTTGCGTCAGTGAAATATTTTATACAGCAGTTCCTTCAATATATCTCCTTCGGCGAGGGAGGAAGTGGCGTCCACGCCTTTGGAACGCGCGTCGGCCATCCTGATTTCGTGAATCAGGAGGAAGACCTTCATGGCCGGATAGTTGCGCAAGCCGATCATGTACTCCTTTATCTGAATGGGGGAATGGAAGCCCAGCGTCTCCATCAGGTTTGCCTCCGACTTGCCCGATGTATAGTGGCAAATCATCAGGTTGGAAAAGTAGTTGAAAAGGACGGGCAAGGTGGAGTTAATTGAATGAGCCTTAGGGTCTTTTTCAAAATACCGGATGATGCGGTTGGCTTTCAGGATGTCCTTGCGGGCGATGGCGCTCTGCAGCTCGAACTTGTTGAAATCCTTGCTGATTCCGATGTTTTTTTCAATAAGCTGGGGCGTAAGGTATCTGGTCGCCTGGCCGGCCAGCAGAATCTCCAGCTTGTCCAGTTCCTTATTCAGCAGTTCCAGGTCGTTCCCGATGTGGTCGATCAGCATCAGCACGGCATTGTGCTGGGCTGTGATGGCGCGCTGACGCAACAGGGTGTTGATAAATGCCGCCATCTGGTATTCCGGAATCTTTTTCGACTCAAACAGGATGCCGTTCTTCTCGACTGCCGCCGCCAACGCTTTCCGCCTGTCCAGCGTGCGATACTTGTAATTGATCACCAGTATCGTAGAAGCCAGCGGGTTTTTCACGTAGTTTGTCAGCAGGTCGATGTCGCCGATGAGTTGCGCCTCGCGCACCACCACTACTTGATAGTCGGACATCATCGGGAAACGGCGGGCGGCATTCCACACATCCACCGCTTTCGTATCTGCTCCGTAGAGGATGATCCGGTTGAAATCGCGTTCCGCCGCGTTCAACACTTTTTCAAGCAGCAAATCCGTAATCCGGTCGATGAAATACGGTTCTTCCCCCATCAACACATACACCGGACGAAAACGCCCCGCCTTGATTTCGCGGCAAATGTCGTCGTACGTAAATTCCTGTTTAGCCATTTTCCATTTTGTTTTTTTGCTTGCTTGTCATAAAAATGCATACCTTTGAGGAGGCAAATTTAGCAAATAAAAAAGAGATGCAACCACTGAATCTACCGATCTATTATCCGAAAGTGTCCCGGAAAGACGGGAAATCTTTCATTTTCGACCCCTTGCGACGCAAAAATGTAGCCCTGACACCGGAAGAATGGGTTCGACAACATTTTGTGAATTATCTTGTTATAGAAAAGAGGTATCCAAGTGCGTTGCTGGCCAACGAGGTGACCATCGCCCTGGAGCAGCTCTCCCGGCGGTGCGATACGGTGGTGTACAACCTGTATCTGGAACCGCTGGCCATCGTGGAATACAAGGCGCCGACCGTGCCGGTCACGCAGCAAGTGTTCGAGCAGATCGCCCGCTACAATCTTTCCCTGCGTGTGAAATGCCTGATGGTCACCAATGGACTGGTACATTACTGCTGCCGGATAGATTATGAAAAACAGGGTTATACCTATTTGAAAGAAATCCCGGCCTACGATGTGCTGGAAGACTTATAGTATGTAATATTAAAATTGAAAATCATGATACGTAAAGTAACAGAACAGGACGCGGCAGCGATTGCCGGCATTTATAACTATTATGTGGAGAAAACCATTATCACGTTTGAGACGGAAGCCGTTTCGACGGAGGAAGCGCGGCATCGAATCGTTGCCATTTCGTCGGACTATCCTTATTACGTGTACGAGATCGACGGGCGGGTGGCCGGATACTGCTATGCCTCGCAATGGAAAAAACGGAACGCCTACTGTCGGGCTGCAGAATCGACCGTGTATGTCGATCCCGGCCTGCGCAACAAGGGCATCGGCCGCCGCCTGATGACGCAACTGATAGCGTCTTTGCAGCAAATGGACATTCATGCGCTGATCGCCTGTATTTCCATACCCAACCCCGAAAGTATCCGGTTACACGAGCGTTTGGGGTTCGAGAAAGTCTCCCATTTCCGGGAAGTCGGCTGGAAACTGGATATCTGGGTCGATGTAGGCGACTGGGAATTGCTGCTGTGACAGCAGGTTGATCCGGAAAAAACAGGCCACCCCGCGGAGATGCGCGGCTGTGTGTCTCCATCGCAAAACCACCCCGTGCAAAGTATAAAAAAGATTCATTTTTGTACTCTGCACATGGAAAAACCATTTTTATCGTGTATTTTTGCGCTTCATTTTGGAAAACTAAAAAAGCAGACTTATGAAAAAGGTATTTCTTGGAATTGATCATCCTGCCATTGCAGCCGAAGATGTGGAGACGGTGAGCAAATGGTATTGCGACGTACTGGGTTATGAAGTGCATACCCGGACAGACAAACCGATTTATATCGTGAAGGCGCCGGACGGCACGCTGATCGAAATCATGCCGAAGGACGAAACGGCACGGCCGGCGCGTACGGTCAATACACCGGGATGGTCACACCTGGCCTTGCGGGTCAGCGACTTCGACGCGGCAGTGGCGGCGCTGGATGCCCGTGGCGTGGCCTGGACGGGCGACGAGTTCGTGGCGGTCGGCGGCGGACGCATCCGTAACTTCACTGATCCGGAAGGCAACCTTCTGCAAATCGTTCAACGTTAAACCGACTTATGCCGCTCAACTTACCTCGAAACCTGCCGGCCATTGATCTTTTAAAAAAGGAAAATATCTTTGTCATGGATTCGTTGCGGGCTTCCGAACAGGATATCCGTCCGCTTCGCGTAGTGATATTGAACCTGATGCCGCTGAAGATTAAAACGGAAACCGACCTGACCCGTCTGCTGAGCAATTCACCCCTGCAAGTGGAGATTGATTTTCTCAAAATCAGGGAACACCGCTCAAAGCATACGCCGATGGAGCACATGGAGGCGTTTTACAAGAATTTCGACGAGATAGAAGACCGGTACTACGACGGGATGATCGTCACCGGTGCACCGGTAGAGCAGATGCCGTTCGAAGAGGTGACCTACTGGGAGGAACTCAAACGGATTTTCGACTGGGGACGCATGCATGTGGCTTCTTCCATTTACATCTGCTGGGCGGCGCAGGCGGGCTTGTTCCACTTCTACGGCATACCGAAATATGACCTGCCGGCCAAGATGTTCGGCGTTTTCAAGCATACGGTATACGACCCTTACCTGCCGATTTTCCGCGGGTTCGACGATGTCTTTTACGTGCCGCACAGCCGCCACACGGAACTCCGGCGCGGGGATATCCTCCGGACGCCGGCGCTGACGCTGCTTTCCGAAAGTGAGGAGGCGGGGGTCTATATGGTGATGGCACGCGGCGGCCGTGAGTTTTTCATCACCGGTCATTCGGAATATGCCTGCAACACGCTTCACGACGAGTATGTGCGCGACTTGAACAGGGGGCTGCCGATTACCCTTCCTGCTCATTACTATCCGGACAACAACCCCGACAAACCGCCGCTCATGTGCTGGCGTTCACATGCCAACATGCTGTTCGTTAACTGGCTGAACTATTACGTCTATCAGGAAACGCCTTTCCGCATCGAAGACATCCGCCATCTGGGAGACCTGGGTAGCAAATAGAAGCATCGTGGTTGGCGATTCATGCTTGTTGAATAACTGAACCGGGGCAGTTAGCAGTCAGCAGGAAAGCGGCATTATGACGGAAAGATTCAATTATTCAGTTATTATAAATCATGATTGCGCGTCCGATTGAGCTGCTTGCACCGGCCAAAGACCTTGTCTGCGGACTGGAGGCCGTTCGTCACGGTGCGGATGCCGTATACATCGGCGCTCCAAAATTCAGTGCACGGGCGGCTGCCGGCAATACGGTCGATGACATCGGGCGACTGTGCGACTTCGCGCATCTGTTCAACGTTCGTGTATACGTAGCGCTGAATACCATTCTCAAAGACGAAGAACTGGCGGAGGCCGAAACGATGATCCATTGCCTGTATCAGGCCGGGGCGGACGCCCTGATTGTGCAGGACGCGGGCATCACGCAGCTTGTATTGCCGCCGATACCACTGCATGTCAGTACGCAAGCCCATAACTGTACGCCGGAAAAGATTGCCTTCTGGCACGACGCCGGTTTCAGGCGGGCGGAACTGTCGCTGGAGGAAATCCGGACAATCGCCGAACATACACCCATGGAACTGGAAGCCTTTGTACACGGCGCATTGTGCGTCAGTTACAGCGGGCGGTGCTACCTGAGTGCGGCGCTGAGCGGACGGAGCGCCAACCGCGGCGAGTGTGCCCAGCCTTGCCGGCTTCCCTATACCCTGACGGATGCCGACGGACAAATCCTGCTCGCGGACAAGCACCTGCTTTCGCTCAGGGACTTGAACTGCTCGGAGGAACTGGAAGCGATGATGTTGGCCGGTGTTTCGTCATTCAAAATCGAAGGACGGCTGAAAGATGTTTCCTACGTAAAGAACATCACCGCCTTTTACCGTCAGAAGTTAGACGCCATTTTCACCCGCAACCGGGCTTTCTGCCGTACCTCCGCGGGGACCTCCGTTTTTTCGTTTAGGCCGCAACCGGAAAAAAGTTTCAATCGCGGTTTTACGTCCTGCTTCCTGCATGGCAGAATCCCGGAAATCACGTCGTTCGATACACCCAAATCCGTCGGCGAGCCGCTCGGAACGGTGAAAGAACGGCAAGGCAAGTCATTTACTTTGAAGAATGGCACGAAACCCGTGCACAACGGCGACGGGCTGGTCTTTATCAATGTCCGGGGCGAACTGGAAGGGTTTCGGGCAAACCGGGTGGAAGGGAACCGGATTTTTCCGTTGAAAATGCCGCCGCTACGTCCGGGGACGCCGCTCTATCGCAATTATGACAAGGCATTTGAGGAGCAGCTGGCCAAACCTTCGGCCGAACGGAAATTATCGGTAGAACTGGCGTTTTCCGACACGGCATTTGGTTTCGCACTGGCCGTCACGGACGAGACCGGCGCTGGCGCCGTCGTTGTCCGTCCGTTTGAAAAAGCGCTGGCGCAGGTGCCTCCGCAGGAAAATATCCGGACGCAACTGTCCCGCTGGGGACATACGCCTTTTCTGCCGGAGAAGATACAGGTTTGTTTGAGCCGGCCGTGGTTTGTGCCCTCGTCGCTGCTGGGCGAGATGCGGCGAAATGCGGCAGAAAAGCTGGTACAGGTGCACCGAATGTGTTATCGTCGTACATGGGTGAAGCGGAATGTGTATGATACGCCGGCGCCGTATCCGGCAAAGCGACTGGACTACACAGCCAACATTGCCAATGCACAGGCTGCCGCTTTTTATGCCGCACACGGCGCCGATGCCACAGAACCGGCCTTCGAACTGGCGCCCCGTAAGGACGTGCCGCTGATGTACACGAAACATTGTTTGCGTTACAGTCTGGGCTGGTGTCCTGTTCATCACAACCGGCAACCGCCTTGCAGGGAACCGTTATTCCTGACACATAAACAAACGCGCCTGCGTCTGCAATTCGACTGCAAGGAATGCCGGATGCTGGTGTTTCTCTCCAAATAAAATCCGGGTATCGGAATAATGATAAATGATGAATGAACCTGCCTTCCGGCAATGGTTCGCACGGGCTTTAGGAGCTGTCCGGCAATAAGCCATCCCAATTTACCGGAACTGTTTTTTGCAGCACAAAGACTGTAAAATACGCGCATACGGGAGGATGTAAGTATTTTCAGGAGGAAGGACTGCGAAAAACAGACCGGTCAATGGATGGTTATTTCCAGACAGCTCCTTGGCCTGATTCTTCTTAAGGGAAGAGGAATAAATAAAGTGTAACAGGATCTCCCGCAGGGAAGCCACCTGAAGAACCTTCCGCGAAGGATGGAATGCCGGCAGAAAACTGTGCGCAACCAGAGTTACCACTCTGGCATGACCAGAGTGGTAACTCTGGCCGTGCAGAATAAGCAGTGGAGCTAAAACCCTGCGAAGGTATTGCCGGAAGTTCTGTTACATTTTATTTATTGCCTGTCCCTAAGGCGATATTCATTCAGCCTTTTATTTTGGCTATACTGAGCACGGCATGATTTTGTGATATGGTTTCCGGATGGCTTCAATGAAACAGGACGCAGTCCTCACAGATTTCCGAAAATTTCAGACTGAAACGGACACAGTCCGGCAGGATTCCGAAAATTTCAGACTGAAACGGACGCAATCCGGCAGGATTCCGAAAATTTCAGACTGAAACGGACGCAATCCGGCAGGATTCCGAAAATTTCAGACTGAAACGGACGCAATCCGGCAGGATTCCGAAGATTTCAGACTGAAACGGACGCAAACCGGCAGGATTACGA
>JAITAY010000128.1 GCA_031283915.1 Tannerella sp. | reverse complement strand
TTCCGCATCCTCTCCGAACGTTACCGGAACCGACGTAAACCCTTTGGTTTGCGTTTCAACCTTATTGCCGCAATTTGTAATCTCGAATTGACTACATAGTTTCGCAAGAAGTCTAATATCCCGGGTGAAGTACCTGCCTGAAGTCATGCCCTAACGGGTAATGCACAAAACTATACCACGCGCAGTATAATCATTAATCATTAAACCATGCATCCTTCCTTCCATCCCAGTTTGATCAGTTCAATTTTCGAGGGGTCGGAAGTTCCGAGGTGATATCGTGTATCGGCTATATAAATATGTTTGGCGGGGGGATTTAATGGTCGATCCTCCTGAAAATAATCTTTGCGTTTGGCTTCGATGATGCGCAAACCTACCGAATCGACGGCCACCGGATCAAAACCAGCCAGCAGTCCGTTATACTTCCAGGAGTGTTCCGCCGAAAACTGACTTGGCGCCAGATGGTGAAACTGAGGAGTAAACATTACCAGCAGGTGCAGCCGGGTTTTTCCTTTTACCATCGGTAATTCCTGCAGACTGCCCAGCACGGAACACGAGTCTTCATGATAATCGGAAAGTTTTTCCGCGAAAGTGATGTAATTCTTGAGCAACGATCCGACACCCGACCAGGCGTGTGTGCGCATCGGACGAATATTGATCAGCGCCGTGGCGCTTTGAAAGACGGGGTTGGTTTTCACGCCGCGGTCGTCTACGCTTACTTTGTCTTCCGGTACGCCGGCGTTCAGGACGCGCGTCTTCAGGATGTCGTTCAGTTCGGGCGGAGTGGGTAGCCCCTGCCATACATTTGTCTTGATTCCGACCGTATCGGTTGATTGAATGATGGAAGCCCACGCTTCAGCAGACGTCGGTATGCCGGTGAGCTTGCAAACGGCTTCGTCCACCATCTGGCTGCAAATCGCCGGATCGGGTGTATCGCTGTTGGCGTATAACTGTTGATTGCGTATCAACACTACTTTGCTGACAGCCTCCTGTTCTCTTGCCCAGGTCATAACCGGGCGATTCAGGAACAGCACACTTCCTGCTGCCATCCATGCACTTTTTTTCAATAATTCTCGACGGGTAATTGTTTCCATACTCTTTTTAATGAATAAATTATTTATTGGTTGAATGATATATATATTCGATTTGTTCGGGTGAATGGCCGCTGAAGACAGCCCACAGTCTTTTACCTTGCATCCATGTGGAAAACCAGGTCTGATCTTCCAGTTGGAGCACGGGGCGCATGTCTGTCGATTCGGGTGCGAACTTATCTCTTAACCGGATGAAAGCTGTTTCGGCGGACGGAGTATCCGGATAGTCTATTACGAGCAGGTAATAACGGCTGTCCGCATTTCCATAACGCGCCAACATGGCATGTGTTTGATCGGTAATGTTGACAATGTTGTAATCGGCTATGAAGAGGCAGGCGTTCAGCCAGATGTAATGATGAAAATACAAGTATCCGCCCGGTACGAGGTCTTTCTCGGGCAGGGCATCGACGATGTCCGGTTTGCTGCCCGTCTTGGGAATAGCGTTGTCTATGAGCGAAGCTATTTGTCGGATGGTCTTTGTACTTTCGGGCGTAGCTTTTTGGGCTGTGATAATGACATAATATTTATCTTTCCAGAAAAGGATGAAGTCATTGAAGCTTTGAGAACCCTGTCCGAAGTCATATTCTTCCTTGTCGCGGCTTTGGGTATACACACCGAAAGCATTCAAAGAAGAAGTCATTTCATATATTTCGACGGTGATTTGAGGCAATCCTTCTCCGTTGTACTTGCAGCCTGTCATGCCGACCAGTCCGTATGACAGATACAGTTCCGCACCACCGTTGATATAATCATAAAGCGCTTCTCCTTCATAGTCCATCCATTCGGAGACGGTGTAAGTATCATATTGTTCCGGAATAAACTTCATCAGTTCAATCTTTTGGGCATGACTCCCTGTGGGCAAACAAACACAACCTATTACAAAAATGTTTATCCATACTCGATACATAGCTTTTCGTTTAGGTCGCAAATATAGAGAATATTCGGGAAGGAATAAGGAAAAAGGATCTATTTTTATCGTGTTGCAGGGCGAACGCTTCTTTTGAGGTGCTATTATTTTTTCCTGCCGTAGCCTTCATTTCTGATGAACAAACATGTTTGCTGGCCGGCAAATATCCCATGATTCCTTCACCCGGGATACTGTAACTTAAAAAAAAGCGCCTCAAAAAAAGAGTCTGTCGGTCAGCTAAAACTGACGGCAATCGGAAGAATGGGGCTAAAGCCCTGCGGAGGCATGGTCGGAGGTTCATACATTATTTATTTATCATCCCGTATTTCCCGTCCCTCAGTTATTCACTCATGTTACGCAAATCAGGTTCGACAACCGCATTTGTGCAGGTGTCGAAAAACGTGCGCACGAACATACGGGGAAGATGCGCACAAATCCACTGTCCGGACAGGTATTTTTTCGTTGAAGTTACCTGTTTTGTTTACCTGTCTTCATTCCCGACTTCGACAGTCATCCCCTGGTACAGTTACCGCGTTCCAGGATTTCACGGATACGCTCTTCACTCAGGCCGGAGAATAGACGAATCTGTTCTATGGAAAAATTGTTTTGGGCGGCGGCTATGACGGCTTGTGCCATGCCTTGTACCATGCCTTGTGCCATGCCTTCCGCCAGTCCTTCCGCTTTACCTTCCGCTCTGCCTTCCGCTTTACCTTCCGCTTTGCCTTTCGCCAGTCCTTGTGTCATGCCTTCCGCTTTACCTTCCGCTCTGCCTTTCGCTTTACCTTCCGTCCGGGCGCTGTCGAACAGGCCCATTTCCTTCCGGACTTGATCCCAGTAGTCCTCATAGACTTCCAGTTCCTCCGGGGAAAAGGCGGCTTCCTCGCACAGCGTCAGCGCC
>JAITAY010000057.1 GCA_031283915.1 Tannerella sp. | reverse complement strand
GTACTTTTTGCCTGAAAAAGGAAACCTGTTTCATTTGTTGTACCGTTCGCCCCAGAGTTGTTGCATCCGTTCGATCAGCTTACTTTCGGCCGGATTGGGTTGACCTTTCCACAGGCGATGTTGCAGCAATTCCTCCGGCAGAAAATCCTGCTTGACAAAGTGCCCTTCATAATCATGCGCATACTTGTAGTTTTTGCCGTAATTCAACTCCTTCATCAGTGCGGTCGGTGCATTGCGCAGGTGGAGAGGAACCGGCAGATTACCCGTTTCATTGACAAGCGCCAGTGCCCCGTCGATGGCCAGATACGCCGAATTGCTTTTCGGACAGCAAGCCAGATATATGGTCGTTTCTGCGAGGATGATGCGTCCTTCGGGCCAGCCGATCTTTTTGAGCGCGTCAAAACAGGCATTGGCCAGCAGCAGCGCATTGGGGTTGGCCAGGCCGATGTCCTCGGCGGCCAGAATCAACAGCCGGCGGGCGATAAATTCCGGGTCTTCACCGCCGGCTACCATCCGTGCCAGCCAGTACACGGCCGCATCCGGATCGCTGCCCCGGACGGACTTGATAAAGGCCGAGATAATGTCGTAGTGCATTTCGCCGCCTTTGTCGTACGCTGCCGGATTTTCCTGCAAACGCTCGACGACCTTTTTGTCCGTGATCTCGATTTGCGGGCTGTCTTCTTCTGCCCCGACAACCAGTTCCAGCGTGTTCAACAGCTTACGGGCATCGCCGCCGGCGTAACGGAGCAGGGCAGCCGTTTCCTTCACCCGGATGGTTTTCTGTTTCAGGATCACATCTTCCGAAATGGCTTTCCGCAGCAGGGCGAGCAAATCGTCCTCGTCCAGCGGTTTGAGCGTGTATACCTGACAGCGCGATAGCAGGGGACGGATGACTTCGAACGACGGGTTTTCCGTGGTGGCGCCGATCAACGTCACGACGCCCGTTTCTACGGCATTGAGCAGCGAATCCTGTTGCGATTTGCTGAAGCGGTGGATTTCGTCGATAAACAGGATGGGCGAACGGGTCGCGTGGAACAGGGGATTGCCTCTGGCTTTGTCGATGACTTCGCGCACGTCTTTCACCCCCGCACTGATGGCGCTCAGCGTGTAAAACGGACATTCCAGCTTGTGGGCAATGATTTGCGCCAGCGTTGTTTTGCCGACACCCGGCGGCCCCCACATGATGAACGACGGCACACGCCCGGCGTCAATCATCCGGCGCAACGATGCCTGCGCGCCCGCCAAATGCTTCTGGCCGATGTAATCGTCCAGCGTCCGGGGTCTCATTCTTTCTGCTAACGGTTGATTCATTGTCTCTGGTTATGCATGTAAATGTATTGAAAATTTGAATGGCCGGTTTCTCTTCAAAAGGAAAATTCCATCTTCATTCGCAGGCCGTAGTTGGGCGTATGCGGATGATTGCGGTACGAAAGGCGCCATACATAGTCCAGGCGCAGCACCTTGAAGATGTTGCTCACGCCGACGCTGGCTTCCATATAGGGGCCTTCGGTCATCAGGTAGCTGTTTGAAGGAAAGCGATAAAGTCCTGCACCGTCTTTGGCCGGATTGTTCTTGTCGCTCAGACTGCCGTACCAGCCCCGGAAGGCAAATACTTCGCGCAACTTCAAGTATTTGAGGAGCGGGAAACGGTTTAACAGGGCGCCATTCATGAAATACGTAAGCTCCCACGATACATACCGGTCGTTGATAAATTCCATCGGATCCATCAATGCATACGATTCCGCCTCAATGCTGTAGGAAAGGTTGGCGTTCGGAATAATCAGCAGCGGATAGGGCGCCTTGTCCCATACCTTGCCGGCCTGACCGTACAGGTCAATGTATCCGAAGGGCGACATCCAAAACCGCTTCCGGATGCCGAGGTCGGTACGATTGTAGCGGTAGTCGGATCCGAGCAGGCCTTTGGGTGAAAAGACATGACTCAGGGTAAACACGGGTGCATCCAGTGTGATGGGATAGCGGTAATTGCGCGACTGGTAAAACTTTTCATTCGGCGCCCAGCGTATTTTTCCTTCAAACTGGGTGGAATAATAATGACCTGCCGGGACGACGCTGCCATCGGGCAGGATCTTTTCGAAGGGAACGTCCGGCGTAGCCCACTCCGTCACGTGACGCGCCGAAATACCGTATCCCCAGCCGTTGTAATGCTCGTTATAATAGCTCAGTTCGGCGGTCCGCATATACGTAATCAGATTGTTGCGCCGCCGTTTCAGCATCATGAAAAGGTTGTCGGGATTGGTGTAGAGATAATGTTGCCCGATCTGGTTGATGTCGTGTTTGTATTCCGCCCGCAGGTAGTGGAAAGGATATTCCTTGCGGAAAGTCTTCTTGTCGTTGAAGGAATATTCCAGGATAAGATCGCCTTTGAGTTTCCGGTCTCTGGCGCCGTAGGCTAAGTAACCGTCTGCGAAAAGCCGGCGACTGAGGTTGACCGTTGTCGTTCCACCGATGCGGAGACGGGTGCCTTCCAGCGAATTGCCGCTAATGAACGTGTTCGCCGGCCCGATCTCAAACCGACTGTCCGTTTCGGAGGTCTGAACGTATCCGTTGATCAGCGTATTGGCGATTTTTTCTGTCCAGAAATAGGCCGGTACGCTGCGCAGACGCGCCATCATCTTGTCTACGGACGTTTTCTGTATTTCCGTTCCCCTGATCCGGTGATCGCGCCAGAATGCTTCCGGTTGTTTGCGTGCATCATCCGATTCGATGACCGATGCCCCTTTCTCAAAAACAGCCATTTCGTCGGGGGGAGAAAAGGAATGACGATGGTGGAGACAAATCCGGCGGGCGTAAAAGCCCTTGGACTTCTCGGTAATCCGGAATTCCACGATGATGTCATTTTGGGTCATCAGTCGGGTCTGGCGGTCTTCCGTACGGTCGAAACGCTGTTCTATCGTCATGTGGCCTACGTAATTCAGGTTGATGTCCTTCGGCACGTTCAGGGTAACCCGCTTCACAAAATACGTCGAATCCAGCGTGATGTACAGATGTCCGGTAAATCCGAACGACTCCGAATGGTAGGGCACAAAAGCCATGTCTACACACAGTTCGTCGCCGATGTTCAGGGTGTCGAGCAGGTAATATTTGTAGAAATACGGGGCAAACGAAGCCAACGGACTGACAAACCGGTTCAGGAACAGCGGAATATTATCCTGAAAAATATCGACTTCCCTGAATACTTCTTCGATAAACTGCCGGGTACCGTCTTCGGGGAGAATGTCGATCAGGCCGTCGCGCTTGTGACCCTGTATGACTTGCTTTTCCGAGCGTGGCGACTTCCGGTAATACGTTTGTCCGATGATTTCCTCGTCGAAGACGGGCAGTATCGTTTTGCCGGTAATGGCCGAGGTATCCGTATAATTGAAAATGAAATCGAACTGTTTATAGATTCGGCTGTTCCGGGCTTTTTTCTCGTCGAAATCATTCCTGGCCAGGATTTTTTGTTCGTAGGTGTCGTAGCTGTAATAGTCCCGGTTATGCGGGTCGTTCAGGTTACGCCGGGCGATGGCTTGTTCGATAAATTCCACCGCCGGATTATTTTTTCGGGTATAACGTTCTTTTCGGGGATTCACCACCACATCTGCAAGCTGATAAATGACTGGCTGCAAGCGTATCGTCAGCCGGTTGATGCCGGCCTGCAGGGGCTGCTGATATTCCGCATAACCCACCGCCGAAACGACCAGCAGAGCGCTGTCCAACTTTGCCTTGAAAGAAAAATATCCATCCTCGCCCGTAGCGGTTCCAAATGTCGTACCTTTCAAATAAACAGACACGCCGGGTATGGTCTCATTCGTCAACGAATCCAGGATATACCCTTCCGCTTGAATCGTATGTTGTGCATAACTGTTTGCCGCGCAACCGACGAACCATATAATCAATATAAATAATGCATGTGCAGGATTTCTTTCTCCCATTCCCTTATCGTCAAACCCACTATTGATTAATACGTTGCAAAGGTCGGATTTATTTTTCGGATAACAATGGTATTTATCATGTTTAAATTAGTCGGAATACGGTCTTTCTATAAGTATCGCCACGTCACCGGCAGTGGCTTTTGTCCGAAGAAGAGGAAAGCATCCGGCTGTCCGAGCTTTCAGACGTCCGGGAGCTGTTTGTTTCCGTATGCCCATAACATGGGTCACGTTATGGTCATGTCACGGGCTACGTTATGGCCATAACACAGGTTGCCTATTCCCAAACAAACCCGGCTTGCCGGCCGGTTATACCGCGCGCAGTATATCCCCTCGTTCCGACCGAAGGGACCCCTTCGTTCCGACCGAAGCGACCCCTTCGCATCGACCGAAGCGATCCCTTCGCACCGACCGAAGCGATCCCTTCGTTCCGAACGAAGCGATCCCTTCGTTCCGAACGAAACTAACCGGTCACCC
Organism: Tannerella sp.; assembly: GCA_031283915.1. Classification (GTDB taxonomy): domain Bacteria; phylum Bacteroidota; class Bacteroidia; order Bacteroidales; family Tannerellaceae; genus Tannerella. The sequence goes on along the minus strand of JAITAY010000057.1, from coordinate 7,778 downwards.
TGTCACCCAATCAGGCTGTGCGCCGTATAAAACAAAGCAGTCCGGGAAGTTCCCCGGACTGCTGCACGCAAATACCTGATAAAATCCGGAAAAAGCACCATTCCGGCAGTTTAGCCTCATTTCACAATGACGTTCTCACTCTTGCATGCTACTTAAATATGGATCTCGCTCATCTCACGATGACTTTTTCTGTAAAGACCGTTCCGGCCTCGGTCTGTACCTTCAGCAGGTATACCCCGCTCTGCGCCGGTATCCGGTACTCCGTCGTCGAGCCGGCGTCGTCGAGATAGACAAGCGCCCCCGCGACGCTGTAGATCTCCAGACGGCGAATGACGCTCGACACGGCCTGTACATGTATGTGCCTGTCGAGACCGGAGCAGCGAATCGCCGGCGCAGCGGGGACGGAGATGCCCACCAGTCCGCGACCCGTGTACTCCATCTGCAAGACCAGGCGCTCGTTGACCTCTGTCACGCCACTGCCGCCGACCGGCTGACCCGTCACCGTGAAACTATATTCCGGCGTCTGTTGTAAGTCTGTGCGTTGTCCGGTCTGCCGGTCTAACAGGTAGACGTTATGCCCGAACGTCTCCATGCCCGAAAATGCCAACTTCACCGTACCGGCCTGCGGCACACGCAGTCCCAGCGCCGTCTCCTGCTGGCCGAAGCTTCCGCTGGCGTTGATGGCCAGCGGTTCGCGGAGCGGCGTGAGCGAGTAGACCGTCAGCGGCAGTTCGTCGTAGAAGAGCGTCCGGATGTCTTCATTGCCCCGGTATTCGGCCGAAGCATGACTGTCATGGTGCAGCAGCGCGTAGCTGTTCCGCTGTCCCTGCACGGCATGGATACGCAGTGCGCCGTTCTCCACCGCCGCTGCGCGGAGTACGTAGGACGTAATGCCGCCCCCCGCCGTGGTGGTCCAGTTCGGCGACATCTTCACCGAGGTAAGATGGTTACTCCTAATCTGCTTTTGCACGAAGAACGATTGCAGCGGCGGGATCAGGTTGGGAGAGAAGGGATCGGGAAAGGGTTTGGTCATGAAATAGCGGTTGCCATAGGAGGCCACGGCCGTGAAGTCGTTGTCTATCGAACCATCCCAGATCAGGTAACCGGTCGTATTGAGCGTGGTGAAGTTGCCCTCGAGGAACTTGCGCACGTCCAGCCAGGCCAGATAGGGATTGACCACCTGCACCAAGTCGAAGTCTTCGTTGGCCGGAAGGTTTATGCTAAACGTCGTGTCGGCGGCCAGCGACACGCCGTCCGTGATGAAGCGGTAGCGATTGCTGCGCGTCAAGGTATAGGCGTCATACGAATCGTCCGGCTGCGGGAAAATCCATGTCTTTTCCCTCGACAGGCTGGTGCTTGTCACTTTCACGTTGAAGGCTCTGCCCAGCGGGAGCGCTACGCCCGGATGGCCGAAGGTGGCCGTGAAGGTGTTTTCGACCGCCACATTACTGCCCGGGTCGGGGTTGGCTTGCTGGAAGAAATTCATGTACACGTCGCCCCAACGTACCTGGCCGGCGGCGTCCTTGAAGTGGTAGTCGCCCGAATACATGTCCCTGAGCGGCGCCGACCACATGACGAAGCGGTCGCGCTCGGTCGAGTTGAGGCGGATTTCCACACGGGCAGCCCGGTAGTTCAGCGCGTGCGGGTTCTTGAGCATGGCGCGGTTCTGCACCGTAATGGTGTCGCAGTAGGCCGAATCCGTCAGTTCCGGATAGTACGGCATGTCCGAGGGAATCAGGGTATTGGTACACTCCGAGGGCGCCCAGGATACGGGCGATTCATACGTGCTGCCGGCTGTCTGCACCGTTTCCACCCAGTTTGCCGGGTTGTACCAGTCGCCGTTCCGCAGCCCCGTCCAGCGCATCGGCGCGGGAGAGGCCGGGGAAGCGTGTACGGTGAACAACCCCGGCGGGAAGCCGCCTTCGCGGTTCCACGGCGCCACAACGCCCGGCGTCGCATCCGGTACGGAAGGCTTCACGAAGCGCGAGTCTTCGCCCGTCAACGCGCCGAAGTTGTGCGAGGCGCCGACGCCCAGGGATGAGTTGTCTACCGTGTGGAACCATTCGAACGTGACGTTTGACGGGCGTTCCTTCAGCGTAGCCGTGAAGGGCCGGCCGTAGCAGGCCGAAGCGCCGTGCGTCTCTTCCAGGATGTAGATGTAAGCCGTTGCCCGAAATTCCCTGACCGTGTCCAGGACGGCGTCGTAGATACGGAACCGGTAGACGAAGGAATCGATGTTGGCCGGCAGTCCTTCCGTACCCTTGCTGTTTACGTAAATCAGTTTGCTGCTGCTGCCCGTACCGACGCCGCTCAGCGTGCCGGCCACGGGCGGCTGGACGATGGAATCCAGCAGGCTGAACGACCCGGAGAACAGGCTGCTCGGCAGCACGTCGTTGGACAGCACGTCGATTTCCTCCACCCAGTAATATTTCTGCACCGTGTACGTGTCGTTGCGTGTCTGCGAGATGTCCGAAACAGGCTCTTCGTCCACATTGTTGATCGTGTCGCATTCCAGTTGTTCGTAGCGGGCGTTGCCACGATCATTCAGGCGCAGAATCAGGTTGTCGCTCAACTCATACCGGTTCGCAAAGTTCGGGATGACGACCGTGTGCGTCACCCAATCACCCATATGGATGGATTGCATGATGGAGTCCCGATGAATACGGTTGCTCACCTCGACCTCGTTACGATAGACTTCGATCCACGTCGGCGCCGAGGCGGCCGCATCGCCTTCGTTCCTTACCTTGAAGGTGATGTGCAACGAATCCCCGTCGTTGAAATACGTGTATACCGGCGTGCCGTCCAGCTTCAAATCCGGCGTGAGCCAAATCGGGATGCCGTTCCTGTCAATCACGGTCTGCTGCTTGAGGAAGCCGTTATAGGGACGGACGTCGTCGGGCGTGTTCAGTTGTCCGTCGGGGCCGGCAAAGACCGTCGCCGGATTCACCGGATAGCGCGGTACGCTCAAATCTTCATTGATGTTCGTCGCATTATACGCATGTTGATTCCATACGCTCCGGGCAGCCGCCCACTGGTCGGGCGTCTTGCTGCCGAAGCGGCGTAAATAAATAGGAGTGTTGTATGTACTGGTCAATGATCCAGAAACAAGGATATCGGCATGACCGTCTTTGTCCAGATCTACTATCACCGGATATTCGGTGTGTGTAGCAGACGGACAGAGGATAGATTCGATGTTGTTTCCATTGCTGTCTATGATGCGCAAGTGTGACTCGTCTCTGTATACCAGCTCCACTTTGCCGTCCTGGTCAAAGTCGAACATCGACATGGTGGTGGCGCCGGAGCCGTCGGAAGTCCCCTTTTTCCAGAGTTGGACAAAGGCATTCGTGGCCGGATTGTAGGAATAGGCCTCCATTTGATTCATATAGGTAAAGGCGATGTCCGGGCGTCCGTCGCTGTCGCCGTTGATATCTCCTGCAAAGGCGCGGGAGATGCGTCGTCCTGTGAAGGTGTGCGTATCGCCGATTTGAGTTGCGGTAGCTCCGTCCCATACATAGAAGACCGATTCTGTGGTACTGACTCCGCCGGTTACAATCACATCCGGGTCGCCGTCAAGGTCTATATCGGCGACGGATGTAAATCCGTCTACCGCGGAGGCATATCCTGCCGGCGCATTTATCTGGGCAAGGACGGTGGCGCTGTTGCCGGCCGTACCTGCGCGGGTGCTAATCGTCACCCGGTAAACCGTGTTGCCGGCTACTACTTCCTGGAGGCCGTCGTTGTCCATGTCGGCAAAAACGGGCATGAACGATTCCGGACCGCCGGAGGAAAACCCCCTGCCGCCGGGCGGCAGCGTGACTAAGTGCGTTCCCGTTGCAGCGTCGTATATTTTATCTGCGGCCAGGATTTCGGCATAACCGTCGCTGTTGATGTCGGCCACAATCAGGCTGGGGCAATCATTCACGGTACCGGAAACATAAGCCGCTGTCGGCCCCCATTTCAGTACCCCGTCATGAGCATAACAGTACAGCGTCCTGTTGGTGGTAGCCACGACAATCTCCCCCTTGTGGTCGTTATCCACATCGGCAATCAGGAAAGTCATTGTATTGTATTCGGGCATGGGGGTCGGCGGAATAATTGTCTGTATCAACCGTAGCGAGTCGTTAAAAACAAGTATGGTGTTTGCCGTATTCGGATAACCATCGTTATTTGGCACGACTACTTCCAGTCTGCCGTCCCCGTCCAAATCTCCCACAAAAGGAGTAGCAAGATTATGTATCGAGACATTGCTTACGGCCTTCTGTTCAATATCCCAGATGGTCGTGGGCGTGGGCACGTAGCAGTCGGCTTCACTGATATTGTCGGGCTTTTCAGCTACGGTCACGTACACCCTGGCAATGGAGGTATTCCCGTTGCAGGCGAGGGTGTAGGTGATGGTATCCCGTCCGGCATATCCGGCGGTAGACCGGTATTGCAGGCTGTCATTGACGAGCAGTACCTCGCCGTGTGCAGGCTGCGCAAAGGTGATTGCGGGCGTACAGTTGTTGGGAATCGAGTCGTTGAGCAGGATACCGATTCGTCCGGGTATTCCGCTGACGGCTCCGTGACGGTCGTTTTTCGCCATGAGCAGCGCGGAACGGCGAAAGGCCGTCAGGTTGTTGGTGTAGTCACATTCCTCCTGAACCCAGGCGGCTGCTCCCCGGTCGTTCACCCGGACAAAGATGCTGTCGAACGTATAGGTTGACAGGTTGCGCACGTGCAGGGTAATGTCTCTCATCACCCCCACGTTGACCGCGACCGGGAGGCTGTCGGCGCCCATCCGGTTGTCCGTCGACGCCGTATTCCGGTAGGCGGCCACACAGAGCGGCGACTGCAGGGTGGCATCGCCGAGGTTTCTGACGTGAAGGGAAAGGAGCAGCGAATCGCCGATGGCGTCATAGTGCGTGGCAGGCGTGCCCGTAAAGAACATGTCCGGCGTGAGCACGATGGGCGTGCCGCCTGCGAAGATAGCCGTCTGCTGCTGCATGAAATTGTTGAAGGGACGCACGTCGTCGGCATCATTGGGCGGACCTGTCAACCCGTCAGGCCCCGGAAATACGGTGGCCGAATTGAACTGAACGGGCGGAATGGTCAGGTCATTGTATACGTTTACCGAATTGTACATGTACTGGTTCCAGACTGGACGCGCCCACGTCCAGGGCGTGCCGGACGATTTGAGGATATTCAGCGTATTGTTTCCGCACACTACGATATCCGCGCTTCCGTCGGCGTCGACGTCGGCGATGACCGGATATTGCATGATGGTCGTTTCCGCGAAGAGTAGATCGGCACGACGCGTGCCGGATGCTCCGTCGTAAATACTGATTGTTACCTGATCGGAAATCAGTACCTCATTCGCCCCATCCTGGTTAAAGTCAAACAGCGTAGCGCCGTTGGAATAGGAATCTTCGTTGGGATCAACTCCCCATAAATACGTAAATGTCCCGGCATTGAACTCGTAAGCCCGTATATCATAATCTGTGCCGGTCATGTCGCACTGAATGACAATATCCAGTTTTCCATTGTTGTTCACATCGGCTATCAGCGGAATACTTTTTCCGCTCATTCCAGTAGTTATGGACAGAGGCGTACCCATTATCGAGTTGGAGGTGGGGGTAGAGGCAACATCCCACACATACACGGAAACTACGACGTTGCTGGTGTTGTGAACATCGGAACTTCTGTTGCTGACAAGTATATCCAGCTTTCCATCATCGTTGAAATCGGCAACCTGTGCATGTCCGTCTGCAACAATTCCCGATGGCAGTGTCAGTTTTTTATTCAGCGTCATCGAATTGCCGCTTGTCCCTGTAGTGTCGGTGATGTTTACATTGTAGATTTCATTACCCAGGATCAGTTCCAGTTTTGTGTCTCCGATTACATTGGCTGCTAAAGGGGAGGACAGCTTGTAATGCGTGTAATGAGAAAAATGCGCCCAGGCCGCTCCCATATTGCTGCCTGCCGGAGCGGTAACCAGAAGTTTACCGGTCGAAGCATTGTAAATTTTGTTCCGGACATACACTTCGGGATAACCGTCGTTATTGAAATCGGCAAAGCCGATATTGACGGCTACATTCTTGATTGACCCGTCGTCTGCCCCGTAAGGAACATTCGATGTCCATACCGAATTTCCGTCAATATCGTATGCCCGCAGGTTATAACCGTAATCGGCCACTACGATCAGTCCCTTTCTGTCCTGAGGTCTTTTCACCAGTCCGTAGGCCGCGGCATCGAAAGCGGTGACATACTCCGGAAGCGAGATAGTGTTTACCAGCGCATGGGTTCGCCCGTTAAAAATTAAAATGGTTTTAGCCTTTTTGGGGTCTGGAGTAATTATTTCGTCTGTCGTACCAAAGCAAACTATTTCGGGAATGCCGTCATCGTCCAGGTCGCCAACCAGCGGAATATTGTGATTGGAAACAATCTTAGCGGACGACCAGTCTACCTTGATTCCCCACGCGGTTTGCGCTGTAGGGATGTAGCAGTCTGCATCGATCACGTTATCGGGCAGAATCGTTACGGTAAGATAGAGTTTGGCCTCGCTGTTGTCGATTTTGTAGGTCAATTCATCGGGTCCCTCGTATCCGGCAACTGACCTGTAGTTGATTTTTCCGTCGGGGTTGACGGAAGCCGTTCCATGCAGGGGGGAAACCCTAATCTCCGGCAGGGGCGTACAGTAGGAGGTCTTGTTGTCGTTCTGCATGACGTCGATCCTTACCAGCAGGTCGGAAGTGACGGTAGCATGGTCGTCAACGGCTTCGGGCGTTTCGCGGGTGACCTGCTGCACGGGCGTAAAGCCTCGACAGACGGGTCCGACGGTGACGAAACACTTGTATTCTCCGGTCTGACTGACCTCATACGTTTGTGAAGTGGAGCCGGAGATACGTAAGCCGTTGCAGTACCACTGGTAGGTGGTAGCGCCGGTAATGCCGGTAACGCCGGCAGTCAGCAGCACCTTGTCGGTGGTATTACACAGGACGGAGTCCGGCGTGACGGTCAGGTTGACGATCAGGTCCCGGCAATAGCTTCCGGAGAAAGCGTTGTTTTCCAAGTCACAGTCGAGATATCCGGTAGCCGGGAAGCGGGCGCCGTCGTCCATGATGCGCGCCCAGATCAGGTGTCCGTCGAAGCCGGAAGAGAGCGTGAAGGTGCGCGAGACTTGTTCGTCGGGGAAGATGTCGACCCCGACGGGCAACGCACGGATAAAGGCTGAGGCGCCGATCAGTTTTCCATCCGTTCCGCCATCATAGAAGGCGACGGGCGTCTGCGCATTGATAGACGCGCTGCCGCCGTTGCGTATCAGCAGGGTGACGGTGGTCGTGTTACCGGTCACATTGACGGTCATATCCATAATCTCTGCGTCGGGCTTGCGCACCTGGGGTACGTATGGTGCTTCCTGCTTGATGATGGGCTGCTGAATCCACTGTCCGTTGTAGGGATAGATCTCATTACCGTTGGCATCCTGATAGGGGGTCAACATGGACTGCGGTTTGGCGGGCACGGTGAGGTCTTCGTTGATTTGCAGCGGGAAATAAATTGCCTGATTCCATACGGGCGGACAGGGCGCCCACATGGCCGTGCCGGCTTTGTGTTCAAATACATAGACATAACCTCGCGAACGTCCTACTGGACTGGTATTACTGGCACTGAACGTAGCATCGCTTGCCATTGTGATTATATCGGCGCTGCCGTCCATGTTTACGTCTGCAATGACAGGCGCTTCAAAACCGGTTAATGAACGTACTCCAGTTTGCCGAAAACGGATAATATTGGGAGCATTA
>JAITAY010000386.1 GCA_031283915.1 Tannerella sp. | reverse complement strand
GTTTCATACCTCCTTTGTAGAGATTTCCCGGTATCAGCAGATTGGCGCGAAGTCTTGGTTCGACGCCGTCCCACAACTGCTGACAGTTATCATATACGAGGTAATAACCTTCGTCGTCAAAAGCGTTGAAGTGTCCGTCGGCATCAAGCGGAAGTCCGTCGAACAGTTCGACCCAGTCGAGGGTAGGATTAAAACGGTCGCCCCCTTCGGTAGCCATGCGTGGCGGGCACATCATGGAGTTATAGGAGTGTACCGTCATGGTGAAATCAAACTTGCGCAACCATATAGATTCTTTGTTATTATCTACTTTCTCCCAAATTTCGGTATAGTTATCCGTTTTATTGGCATTCGCCTTGTGGAGTTCGTAAGATCCGCTGCTTTCCACTAATTTTGCCGCATCCCAGGCTTGTTTGAAATACCCATTGGCACGGCTTGCAGGTATGCCTTGCAACAACACTCCGTCCACTTCCCAGTCCGGGAATCTCATTGAACCGTAACGGGCAGTTGTCGCGGCATGAAGTGCGACACGGCTTTTAAACGCCGCCGCCACATATTTATTGGCGCGGCCGGCATCGCTTTTTTCCGGCATGTCTGCTATGGCTTCATCCAAATCCTGAAGAATAAAATCGTAAGTAGCAGCATGGCTTTCACGTGTAACCCACAAGGCCGATTCGTCGCTACCCAATACCTGAGGCTCCAAAACTTTGGGCAATCCGCCGTAACGTTTAGCCAATTGGAAATATACGTAAGCCCTGATGTATTTAGCCTCGGCGATCCAAGCCTTCGACTGGGCTGCCAGTTCCGGATAATTCGGCAAACTCGTGATCAACGTATTCGCCCGACGGATAATCTTGAACCCGCCGCTCCAATATCCGGTGCGATGGCGTTTGAATCCGGGATTGTTGCGATTGACCATTTCACCGGTAGAGTTCCAGTATGTCCACACGGATAATCCGTTATTAACATAATAACCGGCTCCGCCGCCTTCACTGACGCCTTCCGTATCCGTATCATAATGATAATCCTCCATGGGCAAAACGTTGTACATCCCTGCCATATAGGCTTTGATGCCGTTTTCGTTATAGATGTCTTCGGCAGTGATGACGCTTGTCGGTGTAATGTCCAAATCTACGCAGGATGCGAACCAGAACATCGACGACATTGCTATGATTATTAAATATATCTTTTTCATATTTATGTATCTTTTAATTCGTTCAACAATTATGATCAGAATGTCAGCGTTCCACCGAAATTGATTGTCCGGTTCAACGGATAAAGGTATCCGTATGTTTCCGAAGTTTTTTCCGGGTCAAGCCCTCTCACTCCTGTAAAAGTAAGTATGTTATAGGAATTGACAAAAATCCTCATGTTTTTGACGCCTGTTTTGGTAAACAGCCAATTTTTCGGAACCATCATTCCAAGTTCGGCACTTTTCAATCGTAGATACGCGCCGTTTTGGATATTGAACGCCGACGTTTCTTCAGCTCTGGTCTTTCCGTAAGGATAATAGCCGGATACCCAGCTGTTAGTCGGATTATACGGGTCTTTTTTCGGGTCTGTGGGATGCCATCTGTCGAAAAGCATTTCCAGCGCGTTTCCGTCCCAAGACAGCGGATTCAGCAACTGTTCGCCGTATCCGATGTACGACATCGCCGCACCTTGAAACAGAGCCGTAAAATCAAACCATTTCCACTGACAGTTCAGAGTCATTCCAAAGTTCATCAACGGATAATTGCGCGTATCATTAAGGTTTGTACCGGGAAGGTTTGTGTTGCTGCTGGTGGTGGTAGCGATCGGATACTTGTCCTGATCATCGATAGATCCGTCTCCGTTCCAGTCCTCATAAATCGGATCGCCCGGAAGCGTACCCGAATTTGAAAAAACAGAGTGGGCTATGTCATCATACGACTGATATGCCCCCGCCGCGCCTTTACCGAACCATATATCATTATAACGCCCCACGATGTTATTGCGCCAATAGTCGTAGGAATTGGAACGGTCGGGCTGTAATCTTTCCGTCCACATATTCCGTGTCATCTGAACAAAGCCCGACACATTGTAATCAAATTCGTTGACTCTGTAATGATGCCTCAGTTCTACTTCAAAACCTTTGGTACGGTCGGCATTGAGGTTTGCCTGCGAAATACCTGAGCCGAATGTGCCGGGGACAACCAGCGCCGGCGTATCTAACAAACCGTCGCGATCGCGACGGAACAGATCGACCGAAAATCCGAGAAGCCCTTTCCACAAATCGGCATCTATACCGATGTTTTTCATCGTTGCCGTGTACCATGTTAAATCCGGATTGGGAGCATTACGAAACCCAAGTGCGTTGACAAACGTACTGCCGAACACATAACCTCGCGGAACATTTTGCTTGTTATGGTATGACTGCGGGTAATCGTAACCCTCTATAAACTGGAACTGCGAAGCTCCGTCGTCTCCAAGTTTTCCCCATGTTCCTCTTATCTTCAGATTTGTCAGGTAAGGAATATTATCTTTGATAAAAGCCTCTTCCGAAATACGGTATGCCAGCAATGCACTCGGGAAAAATCCCCATTGCTTGCCTTTCGGGAATTTGGAAGACCCGTCATAACGAAATGAGAACTCGGTCATGTATTTACCCTTAAAATCGTAGTTTAACCTTCCGACAAGCGCACGGGATGCATTTTCGGTCAACCCGCTGCCGGTACCTTCCTGATTTTCCGCATTACCTGCGAAAAGATAAGGGATCGGTATCTCAAAGTAGCGCATTGCCCTGAAATCGTAACCCTGATTATAGCTTTCTT
>JAITAY010000127.1 GCA_031283915.1 Tannerella sp. | reverse complement strand
TTCGGCAGCTCCACCAGTACAAATTCCAGTCCCCGGATGGCCTCATTCGTATTCCGGCAGTTCACAATTTGGAAGTGATGATAAAACTCCGGCGTCGTTTTGTCAAAAACGTCGTTGAGAATCGCCAGGCTATAGACCGGCTGCAGCAGATAATAATGCTCGCCTCTGTCCAGCTGACGCACGTAAGCTTTCGAGGCATTGAACAGCATCCGGTTTGGAAAGGCCGTACTCCAGAACATTTGCATCTCCACAATGAACTGACGGCCGTAATTGTCTCTGCACCGCACGTCCACAATCGAGTTTTTCCGGGCTGGGCTTTCCGGCAACTGCTCCGTCGGGAGATATTCCAGACTTTCTATCCGCTGCTCCGCTTCGAACGGCAGCAGCGCATTGAGGAAACTCTTCAACAAATCGGGATGCTCGCCGAAGATTCGCTTGAAGGGCAAATCGTTTTTGGGGTCAAGATAACGTGCCATAATCTTATTATTTAATGTCTTATTTGGAAATACGTCCCAAAGATACAGCATTTCCCCGTTTCCGCCAAAAGGAGTTGCCTTTTCGCCTGTTTTCCGGTTACAGGGGAAATGATAACGATATGAAATACCCGTAACTTCTCAAAAAAAGAGTTAGCCTTTTTCTCCTTTTTCGTCAGGATACTGTCAAAAATGCTATCTTTGCACCCCTATACGAAAAAGTGATTTCATTATGGCGAAAGTAAAAGGAACCGTGGTCGTGAACAGGGAGCGGTGTAAGGGATGCGATCTGTGCGTGGTGGCGTGTCCGTCGGACGTATTGGGACTTCACCCGCGCGAAGTGAATGACAAAGGGTATCATTATGTATACATGAAGCAGCCCGAGGCATGTATCGGTTGTGCCAATTGCGGCGTGGTCTGTCCCGATGGCTGCCTGACGATTTACAAAGTCAAAATCGGATGAACTTGCTTAATCGAACACCCGATATGGAAGATATAAAGCTTATGAAAGGAAACGAAGCGATTGCCCATGCAGCGATTCGTTACGGAACAGACGGATATTTCGGATATCCCATCACGCCCCAGTCGGAAATACTGGAAACTCTAATGGCTGAAAAGCCCTGGGAGACGACCGGGATGGTTGTCCTGCAGGCAGAAAGTGAAGTAGCCGCCATCAACATGGTGTACGGAGGTGCGGCAACCGGCAAGCGGGTGATGACATCCTCGTCCAGCCCCGGCATCAGTCTGAAACAGGAAGGCATCTCCTACATCGCCGGCGCCGACCTGCCCTGTCTAATCGTCAACGTCATGCGCGGCGGCCCGGGACTGGGAACCATCCAGCCGAGTCAGGCCGACTATTTCCAGACCGTCAAGGGTGGCGGACACGGAGATTATCGCCTGATCACGCTGGCGCCGTCGTCCGTACAGGAAATGGCCGATTTTGTAGCATTAGGCTTTGACCTGGCATTCAAATATGCGAACCCGGCCATGATACTGGCTGACGGGATGATCGGCCAGTTGATGGAAAAGGTTGTATTGCCACCGTCCCGCCCCCGCAAGACCGAAGCGGAAATAGAAGCGGAATCGCCTTGGGCTGCGCGAGGAAAACCGGCCGGCCGACAACCGAACATCATCACTTCGCTGGAGCTGGATCCGGTGATTATGGAACGGAAAAACAACTGTTTCCAGGCGAAATACCGCGAAATAGAAGCCCACGAAGTCAGATACGAAGAATATTTGTGTGACGATGCCGAATACCTGCTGGTGGCTTTCGGATCGGCGGCGCGTATCTGCCAGAAGGCGATTGAGACGGCACGCAGCCAGGGACTTCGGCTGGGATTGCTTCGCCCGATCACCCTGTGGCCGTTCCCCGGAGAGCGTCTTGCCGCTTATGCCGGCAAAATCAAAGGCATGTTGTCGGTAGAACTGAATGCCGGACAGATGGTGGAAGACGTTCGTCTGGCAGTCAACGGAAAAGTGAAGGTCGAACATTTCGGCCGTTTGGGAGGGATTGTTTTCACTCCGGATGAAATCGTCCGGGCTATCAGGGAAAAATTCACATGATACGGGGAAGCAAAACCGATGAAGTACTGACGTTGCTGTTCATGCTGCTGGCTGTCACAGCAATCATTTGCTTTTTTGCCGTCGACAACCGCATGGTCTTTCTGATTTGCGGTGGAGTGGCCGCCTGCTTGCGGATTGTACAATATATTTTGAGATTTTTTCCCTAAAACATCTGGTTAAACAATGGAATCAAATGAAATAATCAAACCGGAAAACCTGGTTTACGGAAAACCGAGGTTGATGAACGATATGCCCATGCACTACTGTCCCGGTTGCAGTCACGGCGTCATACACAAACTGATTGCGGAAGTCACGGAAGAGATGGGAATGGCGGAGAAAACCATTGGCATTTCGCCCGTGGGATGCGCTGTATTTGCCTACAATTATCTGGATATCGACTGGATCGAAGCGGCTCACGGACGTGCACCGGCGCTTGCGACAGCCGTAAAGCGGCTGAATCCCGACAAAATGGTGTTCACCTATCAGGGCGACGGTGACCTGGCGGCCATCGGTACGGCCGAAACCATTCACGCCGCCAACCGGGGCGAACACATCGCCATCATTTTCGTCAACAATGCTATCTACGGCATGACCGGCGGTCAGATGGCGCCCACTACGCTGGCCGGGATGCAGACCTCTACCTGTCCCTACGGACGCGACATCACGCTGCACGGATATCCACTGAAGATTTCCGACCTGCTGGCGCAAATTGAGGGAACATGTTTAGTAACCCGCCAGAGCGTACATACGGCAGCGGCCGTACGGAAAGCCAAACGGATGCTTCGCCTGGCCTTCGAAAACTCCATGGCCGGCAAGGGAACTTCGATCGTGGAATTTGTATCGGCCTGCGCTTCGGGATGGAAGATGACGCCGGAAAAGGCAAACCGGTGGATGGCAGAAAACATGTTCCCTTTCTATCCTCTGGGAGATTTAAAAAACAAGTAAGAAATGATTGATTGGATATGAAACAGGAAATTATTATCGCCGGATTCGGCGGACAGGGTGTGCTCTCCATGGGCAAAATCCTGGCCTATTCCGGATTGATGGAAGGCAAGGATGTCACATGGATGCCTTCCTACGGCCCCGAACAGCGCGGCGGCACGGCCAATGTGACGGTCATCATCAGCGACGAACGCATCAGTTCCCCGGTCTTGAACGAATACGACATTGCCGTGATTCTGAACCAGCCTTCCATGGATAAGTTCGAAGCGAAAGTAAAGACCGGCGGCATCCTGATTTACGACGGCTACGGCATACACAAACCGGTGCAGCGTACCGACATCCGCGTCTACCGAATCGACGCCATGGATGCCGCCACGGAACTGAACATGCAAAAGACATTCAACATGATTGTCCTGGGTGGAGTATTGAAGATTGTCCCGATGGTGACGCTCGACAGCGTCCTGGCCGGTTTGAAAAAAACGCTTCCCGAACGTCACTACGGCCTGATTCCGGCCAATGAAACGGCCATCAAAAAGGGAATGGAAATCATCCGGGAACAATAATTCCCCAACCCTGGGATTTTCTGCCTGAACAAATCGGCGAGCATTGTCGTATTTGTCCGGTTGCCTCCTCCCTGCAGGCAGCCGTTTATACTCATCAAACGCAGTCCGTCTCATTCACGTATCACTCCCTTTTTCAACCTCCCATACACCCGCTGCCGCCGTGTATCTTTCGGCACATGCGGATGCAAAACAACAGGTATGTGACAGGTATCACCGTTCACTGTTCAAAATTCTGACCGGTCCGAGTAATCCTGATTCCTGAAGAGGCGAAGTCGTTTTATAAGGATTAAAAGGCGAATCTACTAATCGCTTGTCAAGTGGCAGGTACTGGTCGCCTATCATACGGTTGACCCAGGTGTTGACAACTTCAATCTCAAGCGTATTTTCTCCTTCACGAAGCAATCCGTCAATGCAGAGGCGATAAGGGGACGTCCAGACGCCGCCAATATACTGACCGTTTAGTTTCACCTTTGCCATAGCGCCAACCTTACCGAGGTCGAGACAGTAATATGGAGATTTGAGAATTTGAAAATTGAACGTTGTCCTATAAGTTGCTGTGCCGGAAAAGTAGCGGATACGTTCGTCAGCGCTTTGCGTCCAGTCAATCAAATTTTTGAAAACTATTGGTTTAGAGGGTCCACGCTTTACAGGGTCGGATTCAAATATGACAGTCCAGGGCGAAGAAATGGTTAGCACCGTTTGACTGTATGATTGTTTGGTTGCAATTTGATTGCTTGGCTGTTTAATTGTTCGGTTGTTGAACACGATGAATACACTTTCGTAAGGTTCGAGACGCAAGGGGATCGTGGTTGAGGCGTCGTTACGATAAAATTCGAGCGCGGAGTGTATCTCGCCTGTAACTGGATTCCACAGTTCAGGAGTGCCGTTGCCGATGCGAAACTCGGGCGCAAAATCTATCCGTGAAGCATTTTGATTACTTACAAAATAAATTTCACGGTCGGGTGTCGAGCGGTGAGCATAGCGTACATTGTCAACACCGGATCGGAAATCAGGTGCGATTTGCAGAAATTCCAAAGCCTCTTTAATACTCATATTACTCAAAATAACGCCTTTCCCGTGGCGGCGCTGTTTGGGCGTCTTATCAGGCGAGGACGAAACGCAGCCGGCCGTATAATCCCAGAGCGCCTCTGCCAGTTGCCTGACCCTGGCGTCTGCGGCAGGATACCCTGCAAGGCTTGGCGAACGGACGGGCGGAGCGCCGAGCAGAACGGCGCCGTCGGCGACTAACTGTTCTATTTTCTGCAACAGTTCCGGACGCATCGTCGGCAGGTCGGGCAGGACGAGCAGGCGGTATGAGACGCCGTGCGGCAGCGTCAACAAACCGTTTATAACTTTCATATCATTGATTATAACGTCATAATTGACATAATCGGCATGATACCCGGCAGGCATGCCGGAGGTGACGCCCGCCGGCAGCCGACCGTCTTTCTTCATCTCGAGGGGACCGCTGTTGACCGGAATATTTTCACCTATAAAACAGGCTACATCAGCAATATTGCGCCCCTGTTCGAGCATCAGACCGCAGCGTTTGAGATAGACAGTAAAGAGGTCGGCGTGGCTGAACCACGTGTTTTTACGGTTAAATTCGATGCCAAACCAGGTATCAATACCCGGATTGCGCTCTTCGCAGGGTTGCTGGATATAGACATGCAGCACGGGACGTGTCATTCCTTCCGTGAAAGCGGCGTCGCCGAAAGGTTTGAGTGATCCGGGGTGATAGAGATATGACCCTGCGCCGTTAGTGAAAGCCTCGGCATAGACCCTGTCCTTGTTGTAGATATGTGCACACGAGGCGGCAACGGGGATGTAAGGTTTGTAACGGTCTTCCCAGAACTCGCCGCCTACCATGTCGGAATATTTGCCGAACAACAGGAACTCGCCCGGGAAACCCCAGTCGCCGTAATTCTCGAGCCATGTAGTGAGTCCGCGCCGGTGAGCCTCTTCAGACAGTCCGAGCACATGGTTAGTCGCCTCCATGTCGGCGGTCAGACGGCGCACATCCCATAGAAAACGGTCTGATATTTCGGTGTTTCCGATGACATGCCCCGTCATTACCGGCAGGAAAGGCGTCGGATCGTATCCATAATGTACCCGGAATGAATCAATAAAGTGATCGGTGAAGTTTTGAGCACCCTTTTCCCAACTGTCGCTTATGATGACGCGGAAAGTCTTGCGATCATCTGCCGGAATGCGACGCATCGCTTCGCCGATGAAAGCATCGAGATGAGCGCTGATAAACTCACGGCTCATCTTGTCCATCTCAAGACCGGTACCTTCGGGCGTGGCGGGTGATGTCATGATGTAAGTAGGAATCATACCCATACGCAATAAAAGCCATTCACCAGCAGGAATTTCCAATGTAAGTGTACCATCGGCGCTCATGTTATTGCTCACGTCAATGACCTGTTCGGGTAAGGCTGAAAATCCTGCTTCCTCAGCGGTAGCCCGGACGGGATCCCACTGATAGGCGTCCCACGCGGGAGCACTGCCCTGATGCAGTCGAGCCAGCAGTTTCTCAGGGTATTTTTCGACTGCAGGAGCGGATGAGAGGATGATTTGCCCCAGGCCATTATTGGAGTCGCTGTTGCTGAAGACAAGGCGGAATTCGTCGGATGTGACAGCCTCGAACGACGTTACGGATGGTGCGAACGGTTCGTGTCCGACATGCAGCATGGGCAGCGAGCGGTTGAAATTGAGAGAGGCGACTGTACGGAACTCGCCGTTGACCTTAGCCTGCAAACGGGCGTCGACAGTGAGCAGTCCGGCAGGATAGACTGTCAGGCTGCGGGCTGTCTGCGGCTGTGGCAGGCGGAGGGTGACAGAAGATTCGGGCGTTTCATCATTATCACGCATTTCGCCGGACAGGATATATCTCGCGGCAACAGGTGAAACGGCCGGAACCTTTGGCAGGAAACGTACATGCACGCTCGTGTCTGGGCGCACGATGTTGCCCGAAAGGATTACAGATGCTCCGGGTATGTCGAAAAGATTTGATTTGTAGTCTTTCGTAATTGGAAAAGCCAGTACACGCACATCCTGAAAATCTTCTGAAGGATGGTCTTCATTATTGACAAACGAACTTCCCGACCATTCGTCCATACGCGAAGCAGCATGTGGTACCGGCAGTTGAATGTTTATCTTGCCCGGTCCTTTCACTTTAGTTTCAGAGGCTGCAAGATAACGCATAGCTTGAGAAGGTTTTATCCATGGACCGCCCGACTGACTCCATCCCGGACAGTTAAACATACCGATTTCGATGCCAAGTTCGCCAGCCGTTTTCATCGCCGTATGCAGCACATCCCACCATTCGTCGGTAAAGATTTTCACCTTACCGTACGCAACACCCTGACCGCCTATATTGCCGATGAAAGCGCTGTTGACGCCTGCCTGCTTCATGGCCTGCAAGTCGCGGACGACACCCTCTTTGGATATATTGTCCGACATCCAGTACCAGTAAACACCGGTTGTCATGCTTTCGGGCGGAGTCAGGAAGTTTTGTTTCAGCAGATGATGGTTGTCAGCATTCAATTCGCTCATCAGCCACAAGGTATAGGCAACCATCGGCGTCCAGTATTCCGACTGGTTATAGTTGTTTTCGGTAATGAGATAAGGCTGGTCGTCACGGTCGCCTCCCAGACCATTCATCACTGCGCCGGGCAGGAGCGGGGTATATGGGCGGAACTGGTCACTGTTGATAAATGGTCGCGGGTGATTGTATCCGACACCTGTCATCGTTGAACTGCCGAAAGGATTGGCACCGAGAATCCAGTCCAGCTGTCTTTGCGCCAGCGATTTCAATTCCGGTTTGCCCAGGATGGAAGCGGCTTTCATCAGTCCTACGCCTGCAGATGCAAGGTGGGCATTGATGCCGACCCACCAGCTGAGGTCGGGATGCATGAAATATCGGTAATGATAGTTACCTGTCCGGCGTTTTCCGCCCTGTTCACTGAGGAACAGGCCGTAGGGAATAATGCCAAAACTGTTGCGTTCGGCAAGGAAGCGGAGATATTTTTCGCTGTAGGCCGTGATCATTTCTTTCCACTGCGGAGCGTCCCGGTGTGTCGGGAAGGTCTGTATCAGCTGGCAAAGCGAAAGGAAATCGAGCGGACCCTGCCAGATTGTTTTATAAGGCTCCGGACGGGTTGCCGACGTACGGAAAAAACCGGATGCGCCTCCGCTGTTATGGTCGATTTGCAGTTGTTTGAGTTCTCTCGCGCCGGCGACGGCATAGTCGCGGTACACCTCGCTGCCGGTCGCGTTATACATTTCAATGGCAGCTGTGATGGAAGCGCCGATGGCACCCGCGTCGCGCTCTCCGGCGTTTTTCAGGCACCAGCCGAAACATTTTTCAGCCGCTTGCAGACAGCGTGTCGAACAGTCCCTGTCCTCTTCCGATAATCTGGCCATGATGGCTTCGGCGGCGATGAAATTATACTGTGCCGTGAGGTCGGCCGGTTCGGTTTGAATAACACGGTCGTCGTCGTTGCCGAATATCAGCATCTCCTCGCGCGATTCGCCTGCCGAAGGCTTTGCCAGATGCAGATCGCCCCCTCCGGCACCCGTCTCGTTATCCGTCCAGCGGTTGCCGTCGCGATGCTTTTGTATCTCTCCCCCGATAAAGCTCATCACATATCCGTCCGCCTCCTGCATGTTCAGGAAATAGCCGTTTCCCCACAGGAGTTCGTCGTAAATGCGGCTGCGCACCTCCCGGTCGTCGGTCAGTTCGTATGCCCGCGCAAGCCCCGTCATGCCGTAAATCGTGCAGTTGACCCATTTGCGGAGGTCGCTTGCATCGTGCCATCCGCCCGTGACATTCTGATGCCGGCCGTTATCGATCCTCACGCCGTCGTCCAGGTGGCATGGTGTCATATAGCCGGTCGAGCTTGCGCCGCATCGCTGTTTCGAGAAATAGTCGAGCAGCATGTTAACCGGCTCCCGGTATACCTCGTCCGAAATCCTGAACGGTACCGAACGCAGGGTATCGGATTTGACGTAATAAGTTCCTTCCCGGGTGAGTTCGCTGAAATCGCCGGTTGAGTACTCGCCAAAATCGCCTGCCGCATACCGGAAGGAATCCTCAAAAACGATTTGCCCGCTTACCGTATGGATGATCTGAAATTTCTTATCGGTCAAACCTGCTGTGACTACCGTTTTGGCGACATGTGGCAGGTAACCTGCATGATTGACCTGCAAGCCGGTATTCACGTCGCGCGACAGTCTTTGGGCTTGCAAACTCACGGACATGAACGCTGATAAAATGACAGACAAAGCTGTCCTGGATGAAAATAACATGATAAACAGAAATGTATTTTTTCTAACGGTTTCCGGTAACGGCAAATATGGCACTCCCCCTCCGGTTTTTAACATAAAAAGCGCACGAAAACGGGCGCACGAATGGCGTAAACGTGGAGGGCATTTCAAATTGTTGCAGCGTGTATTTTTTCCTGTCACCATTCTTCGGGAGCGGACGCCGCCGGTGCAGGATCGACAACGCGCTGATGCCAATAATACACGTACGACAATTTGAAATGCGCCCAATCCCCAAGTGGCGATTCTTTTCCGAACGCTTCTGCATGAAGCGCCACGTTGCGCTTTCTTCCCGAACGCTTCCACATAAAAGCGCAACGTTGCGCTTTCTTCCCGAACGTCTCCGCACAAAAGCGCCACGTTGCGCCTTCTTTCCGAACGCTTCCGCACGCCCCTCCAACGTGAGAACGGGTTTCCGGGGGGCGAAAGCGACAATTTGAAATGCGCCCTAAACGTGCGCACAAATCGGAGATGCGGACATGCGTTTCGGAGCTGAGGATATACATGTTACGTAGAAATGTACCGGCTTTTGAGGCAAAAAGGAATAGTTGAATAATTCATAATCGGAAATATGGAATAAATAAACAGCCGGAAAAGAAGAAAAAGGCTTTTCCGGCTGTTTTCAATCATTTACCGGTTCTCCCAACCCGGGTTTTGTGCGATCGGGATTTCCTTGTTGACGTCAATCACCGACTGCGGGATAGGCCACAGGTTGAAATTGAAATTCAAAGTAGACTTCGTTTCCGGCCAGTAGGAAAATTTCCGGATACGGTCGACGGCGACCGTGCCGCCCATGCGCAACAGCGTGTTCCAGCGACATTCTTCGTAAAGCAGTTCACGCGCCCGCTCGTCGAGAATGAGGTTGAAATTGTCGTCCACATCGGCAGCCGTCACAAGATAACTGCATTTCGAGCGGCTGCGGAGCATGTTGATGTCGCTGGCTGCGCCCGCCTTGTCGCCGGCACGCTGTCGGGCTTCGGCACGCAGCAGAATCGTTTCCGGCAGGCGGATGAGGTATTCGTCGCGATATAAATTCCGGTAATACTGATTCACATCCTCAAGACCCAGATATTTATCCGTAGTTACTTTGCAGGAAAGCGGGAAACACATGTTGCGCTGATTCATGCTTTTAGCCTCGTCAATATCTTCCACCCACCAGATGATGTCCCACGGAATCTCTTTCAGGTAATAGGGCGAATCCTCCATATTGCCTTTAAAACGGCGGCGGAACACGATGGGCGAATTGCGCAGATCGTCGGCGAATTTCCCCGCCCAGATGCTGTCGCGCACATAATAGTTCTGCGTCGTGTGGCTGTTGGGATAGCCGCCGATGTCTTCGAGCCAGCCGCGTATGCGGTTGTTCGAGCCGTCGCGTAAAACAGGCGAATAGCATTGTGAGTAGGGCAATTTCGATTCCCCGTCTTCGGTTCTGGACGCCTGCAAATCGACCTGCGACGCCCAGATACATTCCATATTGCCGTCCTGATAGTCCACGTTGCCAACCTGGAACAAATCCCAGTAGAGATTGGTCTCGAACTGGATGGTATCTACTACCGGACGCGCCGCCTCGCCATTCGGATGAATACCGATGACGACTTTCTCCTCGCCCGCACGGGTGCCGAAGCGTTCGGTCATCAGCCTGTAAACGCCACCGTCAATGAGCTGACCGGCATACTGAATTGATTTGGCATAGTCGGCCTGGGCGCTGCCTGCATTGCCTTCCGCTTCCAACTGGATACCTTTGGCCAGGTACAGCTCGCTCAGGTTATGCAGTGCTGCACCGCGAACGATACGCCCGCCGTGAGGCGTGGTTTCCGGAAGGTCGTTCAGGATGGCTTCCATCTCGTCAATAGCATACTGGTAAGTTTCTATCCGCGTGGTGCGTTCAAAGTCAAAGCGCGGCTCCGAAACGGGTTCCGTCACGATGGGCACGCCGCCCCAGAGTTCGCCGAGGTTTTTATACGCAAAGGCGCGGAAGAAGCGCGCCTGCGCCAGCGTATAGGCTTTATCGGATGCCGAACCCCAGGAGATTTGCGGCAGTTCGGATGCGTAAATCGCCAGGTTGGCGCGGGCAATAATCATGTAGAAATCGGCATAAAGCACGCGGAACGTTTGATGATCGGCATTGATCAGCCCGTAATCGCTGAAACTTTGTCCCCGTTTGCTGTACGTGATGTCCAGCAGGTCTGTACCTTTCTCCTTGAAGTTAAAGTAATCGTGACTGATGGGAATGTTCGTCCACATATACCTTATTCTGGAATATATACTTGTAATCACCTGATCCACCTGCGAGGAAGTGGAAAAAATATTGTCCGTCGTGTAGAACGTTTCCGGATGCTGTTCCAGAAACTTGTCGTCGTTGCAACTTGTCATGACGGCCGGTGCAGCCATGATGACCATACTGAATACTATATATTTAATCGCTTTCATCATTGTTGATTTTTGAGTTAGAAGCCAAGATTTAAACCGAATGTATAAGATGCCGTTACCGGGAAAGTGCCGTCCATCCATTTGGAATTGATTTCCGGGTCGCCTCCGAACCAGCCGGTGAACAGCGCCACGTTCTTAGCGGCCAAAAACACTTTCAGGTTTTGGATATGGAGTGGCTGCAACAGCTTCTCGTTAAAATGGTAAGACAGGGAAATGTCTTGCAGGCGCACCCAGGTACGCGACTGAAGGCCCAGAAAACGTCCGTCGGTACGGAAAGAGATAATCGGATAGGTATTGTTCCTGTTTTCCGACGTCCAGTACGGGCGGTTGAAAAAGGTTGCTTCGTCGAGGATACGCCGCGCATCCTGATAATGCCGGAAAGCAAGTTCATTGCTTTCCAGATAGCGGTTATTTCCGCCGAAGATCCCCACAGCCAGAGCATACAGCTCAAAATCCCTGTAGCGAAGGGTCGTGCCGAAGTTCAGCCTGAAATTCTCCTTCCTGTAGCCGAGTATGGTCCGGTCTTCGGGCGATATGCCGGGCACGCCGTCTACCATGTCGTCATATTTCGGACTGCCGGGCTGCGTACCGGTCAGGTTTATATATTCCGCGTCGCCTTCCTGCACAATGCCCACCTGTTTGTATCCGTAGATCACACCCAGAGGTTCGCCGATAATGAGCGCGTTGTTGGTGTCGGCAATATCGTCGTCTTCCTTCCCGTCGCCATCGAGATCGTCGCCATAAAGATGTATCAGTTTGTTATTGTTCTTCCAGAAGGTGAAAAACGTGCTCCACGTCCAGTCCCTGTTCGTAAGATTGACCGTTTTGAGGGTAACCTCCGCACCGCTGTTGTTCACCTGTCCCATGGATGCGTAGATTTTGTTGAATCCCGTCATGGAAGGAATGGTTCGCTCGAATATCTGGTCGGTAGTTCGACTGTTGTACAAACTGACGTCGAGCATCAGGCGGCTATTCAGCCAGGCTGATTCGAACCCGTAATCAAGGCCGGTCGTTTTTTCCCAGCCCATGTTGCTATTTCCCAGCGAGGACTGTACGATGCTGTAATACACTTTGCCCTGCGTGTCGGAAAACTCGTAAAAGTTACCCGCCGTGCTTCCGTTGTCCACACGCGCCAGAATGGCGTAGGGTTTCAGTCCCTGATTCCCGTTCTGTCCGAAATTGACTTTCAGTTTCAGGCTGTTCAGCGGTTTGAAATCATTCAGGAACTTTTCTTCCGAGATATTCCACGATGCGCCGGCGGCGCCGAAGTTACCCCATTTACGGTTGCTGCCGAACACGGAAGCGCCGTCTCGCCGCCAGGAGGCCTGGAAAAAATACCGGTTGTTAAACCCGTACTGGATACGCCCCAGGTAGCCGATATTGGTACGCACGGTACCGCCGATCCGGTTTCCACTAACGTCGGAGTTTACGTACAGGTCCATTTTCTGGATCGTGGCCTTGTGCAGGCCGCCGAGGCCCAGCGCAGTGTTTCCGTTGGCCAGGAAATCGGAACCTCTGAAATACGAAACTTCATATTTCTCATAGTCTCGCGTAGCAACCAGCGTTACATCCAGGCTGTGTTTGCCGAATCTTTTCGAATAAGAAAGGATATTGTCGAACACATAGTTGTAGTTCCGGCTGTTGAGCAGCGAGCCATTCGCCTGTGTGAGGAGGCTCTGGAGCCTTTCGGGCGTGAAAGGACCTGGTACGGCATATTGGAAATTCGTTTCGTAGTAAAAGTCGCCCTGCTTGATAATGTCCATGTTGGGAAGGAAATTGATTTTGTAACTCAGTCCTTCGATCCAGGGAATCTTTACCGTGGCATACGCATTGAGCCGGATGTTATGACGGACGTCTATATTGTCGTGAAATCCGTCGTCCACGCCCCAGAGCGGATGCACAGCCTGCTGCGTCATTGTCGTAGCCGGGTCTATTTCACGGAAATTCACCCAGTACGGTCCATCGGGATATGACTGGAAAGATCCGTAACTAGCCTCCGCTCCCGAATAGTCGCGACGCGAGAATCCGGCATCGGCTCCGATATTCAACCAGTTGGTAATGTCGGCGCTGATCTTTCCCATCACCGAAATCCGGTCATGCTTGTCGCCCACAAGCACGCCGTGATCGGATTCGTAGGACGTTGACAGATAGTAGTTCAAATCTTTCGTCCCGCCCGAAATGGCAATCTGGTAATTCTGAATCTGACCGGTATGAGTGATGTAATCCAGCATTTCCTTTTCTTCGCCTTTGTTGATCAAGTCTACGATTTCCGGGAGGAACCTTGAAATATCGTCTTCCGCCCGTCCGGCATGTACGTTGGAATCGGCCAGCCAGTCGAGGCCGTTCGCCATCTTCGGTTTGTTGTTCGCCCACGTATGGATGCCGGCCGTTGCGTTAAAGAAAATCGTCGGTTTGCCGATACGGCCTTTCTTGCTTGTGATGGCAATGACGCCGTTGGCCGAACGCGAACCGTAAACAGCCGATGATACGGCGTCTTTCAATACGTCAATACCGGCAATATCGTTGGGATTGATATCGCTGATGCTGCCCATGAAAATCACGCCGTCCAAAATAACGAGCGGCTTATTGTCGCCGTTAATTGAATTTTGACCGCGTATCAGCAAGTCCGGTTCTTCACCGGATGAATTGATACCGCCGACATTCATACCGGCGACATTGCCTTTCAGCGACTCCATCACATTCAGGTTGGGAAGTGTGGCCAGCGGGCTGTTTTCCAGTTTGACCGAACCTACCGAGCCGGTATATTCCCGCCGTTTGGCCGTACCGTAACCGATGACGATGACTTCGTCCAGCATCCGGGAATCTTCCTGCATGACGATTTGCAAATACGTCTGATTTCCTGTGACGATTTCCTGCGTCACATATCCGATATAGGAAACGATCAGTGTCGCTCCCTGCGATACTTCCAGGCTGAATTTTCCGTCCACGTCGGTGATGTTACCGTTGGAGGTCACGCCTTTCTCTACAATGTTAGCGCCGATTACCGGCTCGCCACTTTGGTCGACTACCGTGCCGGTGACACGGTTTTTAGCCTGTTCCGGTTCGGATGTTTCCTGCAAGCTGCTACGAGCGCTCACTATGCCTGTTCCCATAATCAGGAAGAAAGCATACAATGTCATGATTCTTTTTACTTTTTCAAGTCCGGCATGTTTTATGCCGTCAGTTTGTTTCTTTGTCATACTTTTATAATGATTTTTAAGTTGTTATTAATTTGGTACTTTTCTTGTTTTAAAGTTGATCAGGCCGAAAGACGGTACCGGTGTTTTCCGGTCTTTGCTGTTGTCATTCATTTTGTTTTCTCCATAGGCATTCTATTTTAAAGAGTTTTTAATTGTCGCTGCCCGAAACATATCCGTCTATAAGGCTACTCCGCCCGGTGTCAGTGCATCGTTGACGGTCGACGAGGCCACATCTTCGAACGTCACCGGCAACGAAGGGAGACTCGACGCAGCAATTTTTTCCACCTTGGCACCGTAGCCCTGACGGACTGATGGAGGAAAAACTCGAACGCGCCGATGATTTCCCCGTAGTTTGCCTTCGCTTCGGTCGGCGTGATGTATTCAAAAAGTTCCTTTTCGCATACTCCTCCCGTAACGGCACAAAACGGTTCAACCGGCAATGGAAATCCATGCTGGCGACCCCTGTTTGAATCTGTTTTTGTAAAGAAAAAAGTCCGTTTTCGTCGTTTAATCCGGAAAAAATGACGAAAGGATTATGTGATTTAAATGATTTGCTTTTCTTATCTTCCCGCGTGTATATGCGTACATTTAAATAATAATATACGCGAGGCCGTCTCTCTCTGCAAATATCGTGCCACAGGCCTCTTTCTATCGGTCTGAATTACACTTACACTTCTTTGCAAGAAGATTACAAGAAAAACAGAAAACGTATTCATCTTATCTTATTTTTTTTATTTTACTCTTGTGACAAAGGTATATTTTTTATTTTATACTCACAAAGCCTATCCATAAGCATTTTTCTGCAAAACCGCATTTTTTGCCAAAAATAAAGTCTGCGATTTATTCAAAACGGTAATTCCATCCGAGTCAAGCATACTTGTATTGTTTTGTTTTATTGCCAATTATATATCAACGACAGCAAAAATATTTGATACATACTTCCCTTTTATCATCCCGAACTCAGGCTCCCATAGAGCAAAAAATGTCGTTTTTCGTACTATAAATGCCGGTTTTGTATATAACAGTCCTGTTAAAACAGTCTATATTTGTATCTCAAAAAAACAAGGCAGGGCAGGTGCATTGCTTTGAAGTAATTATTCTTACAGTCAATTAAATAAAAACAGATTAAACAATGAATCGGATAAGAAGATTTTTGAAAATGAAACAAGTGATTAAATTGAGTATGACAGCCGTTGCGCTGTCGATGCTGGTGAATATGGCCATGGCAAAAACAGATCCGGTACCCCCTCTGCGCATCTCCGTGCAGCAAAGGATTCCGTCGAACCTGGAAGAGGGTGCGTGGATCGTAGCGAGCCGTATAGAGAACTGGAAAGCAGCCGAAACGGCGATTATCGTCTGTGACATGTGGGACAAACACTGGTGTGATGATGCGACGGCGCGTGTGGCGGAAATGGCGCCTGTGATGAACGAAGTCCTTACGATTGCCCGGGAAAAAGGCGTAAAGATTGTCCATGCACCGAGCGAGTGCATGGAATATTATGCCGGCTATCCCGGACGCAAAGAGGCGAAAAAGTACAAAGACAGGCAAATAGCCGCCCTGGCCGACGGCTCCGAACTGCCTTCGGAAAAAGGCGCTGCATGGCCGGTTGACCAGTCGGACGGAGGGTGCGAAAACAGGGGACTTGAAAGTCACCATGCCTGGACGAAGCAAATCGACGCGCTGACCGTCAAACCGGAAGACCTTATCAGCGATTCCGGCGCCGAAACAGGTGCGTATTTCAGGAAGAAAGGCATTAAGAACGTGATTCTGATGGGCGTGCATACCAATATGTGCGTCATCGGGCGTTCGTTCGGTCTCCGCGCCATGAAGCGAATGGGCATGAACGTTGTGCTGATGCGCGACATGACCGACCTGATGTACAACCATGAAAAAGCGCCCTTCGTTGACCATTTCTCCGGCCTCGACCTGATGCTGGAATACATCGAAACGTATGTATGTCCCACGATTGTATCCACCGATTTTACCGGCAGGAAACAGTTCAAGTTCAAGGGCGACAAGCGTCCGCGCGTAGCTTTCCTGACTGCCGAGAGCGAGTACCGCGCCAACCAGCGCCTCGCGGAATTTGCCCGTGAGCTTGTACTGAAAAATATCCATTGCGACTTTGCACTCGGCATCCCCCTTATGGCCGACGCCAAAAAAGACGCCGATGCCGATGCCAAAGCCGAATATGCCGCCTTCGGGATGCCGATTGACACCGACGGGAAAACCGCCGTCCCGACACGTCATAACCTCGAAAACCTGCAAATACTGAAAGATGCCGACCTGGCCGTTTTCTTTATCCGTCGCCGTGCGCTCGAACCCGAAAAAATGCAGGCCATCAGGGATTATGTAGCAAGCGGCCGGCCGATTCTGGCTCTCCGCACGGCTTCGCACGCTTTCGACGCCAAGGGCAATGTGCCCCGGGAAGGCGGCGGTATCGAAGCTGCACGGGAAAACGCTTCCGATATGCTGGCACAATGGCCTGAATTTGATGAGCAAGTACTGGGTGGCAACTATCAGGGGCATTACGGGCACCTGAATACAGGCACGGACATCACCATTGTCCCTGGCATGGAAAATCATCCGCTGCTGCGCGGCGTGACTCCGTTCAACAGTCCGAACTGGCTCTACCGGAACCGTCCCCTCCGTACCGGCAAGGCACAGATACTGTTGCTCGGAAGCAACCCCGGCGTACCGGACGAACCCGTGATGTGGATGAACGGCAAAAACGTGATATACACTTCGCTCGGACATTGGGACGACTGGAAAATCGAAAGCTTCCGCAACCTGATGTTCAACACTTTCGACTATTTATTACAGGAGAACAAAAAATAAGAACCCTCATGAACAGACGAAACTTTATCAAGCAGGGCGTACTGGCCTCCGCAAGCATGGGACTGGGAGTAAACGCCGCATTCGGCGCCGCTTCGTATATGGGAGCCAACGACCGGATCGTCCTTGCGATTGTCGGCTGCGGCGGCCGCGGAATGGGATGCATCATCAACTGCTGTAAAATCAATGAAAATGTAGTAGTAAAGACCGTATGCGACGTGAACCGTACCAAGCTGGCCAAAGCCGTCAACCACGTCGAAAAGGAACTGGGATACCGGCCGGGACAGACGGAAGAGATGAAGGAGATTTTCGACGACAAGGAAGTAGATGCCGTATGGGTTTCCACGCCGGAACACTGGCACACGCTGGCCACTATCCAGGCATGTCAGGCCGGCAAGGACGTGTACGTGGAAAAAAATCCCACTGTCAATATATGGGAAGGCCGCAAAATGGTCGAGGCTGCCAGGAAATACAACCGCATCGTACAGGTCGGATTTCAGAACCGGAGTGCGCCATACGGTTTTTCGGCCCGTGACTATATCAAGAGCGGCAAACTGGGTAAGATTGTCACCGTGAAATGTTACAACATGCTCGGCGGCAGCAAATGGAGCGAAGCGCCCGAAACGCCCGTACCAGCCTGGATCGACTGGGACAAATGGCTGGGGCCGGCGCCCATGCGTCCGTTCAGCCCGTCGATTGTCGATGAAAACAGCCGCGGCGGATGGCTCAGCTACTGGGCATACAGCGGTGGCGGACTGGCCGACGACGCCTCGCATGTGATGGATCTCTGCCGCCTCGTCATTGGCGACCCGCCGCATCCCAGGTCTGTCTACGGCTGGGGCGGTAACCACGTCTTCGGCGGAACGCGCGAAACACCCGAATTCCAGTCTATCCTGTATGACTTCGGCGAGTTCACACTGAGCTGCGACAACGCTTACGCGACAAACTACATGACCAAAACGCCCGGCGACATCCGCATGGACAAGACCCGTTTTCCGAACTGGCGTAACAATGCCACGCGCACCGAAATCTACGGTACCGAAGGCCTGATGTACCTCGGTCGGCACGGCGGCGGATGGCAGGTCTTAGGCCACAACAATGAAATTGTGGCGGAAGACGGCGGCGTTTTCCCCGATAGGGAGCACCAGCTCAACTTCATCGAGTCTCTCCGCACGCGCAAGACGCCCAACGGGGAAGTAGAAGAATGTCACCGTAGCGCCACGCTCGTGCATCTCGGAAACATCGCCTACCGAGTCGGGAATAAACAACTCCTGTTCGACCCCCGGACGGAAAAGTTCACGAACAGCGAGCAAGCCAACACGCTGGCACGGGGAAGTTACAGAAAAGGTTATGTTATCCCCGAAAAAGTATGACGACCCGAAGCGTTCAAGCGGAGGTGATTTTATGAATAAAGAGGTAGTTAGTAGATAGTAGTTAGTAGGAAAGTAACGTTATGACGGGAAAAAATAGAAGTTACGCTTTTATCGGACTGTTTTTTCCTATTGCAGAGCTACCGCCGCTATTCTACTATCTACTGACTACCAACATTAACTATACCAACATTCAACGAAGAAACTGTTATAATGAAAAAAAAGAAACTTGGAAAATCGGACATTGACGTATCCGTCATGACCATCGGCTGCTGGCCATTCGGCGGCGGCGAATACTGGGGCGAACAGTCGCAGAAAGATGTAGATAGCGTGGTGCACGCTGCCCTCGACCTGGGCGTGAATACGTTTGACACGGCGGAGATGTACAACAGCGGCGAAAGCGAACGTTCCTTAGGCATCGCACTCAAGGGACGCCGGGACAAAGCGGTTGTCATCTCGAAAATCGGCCCGTCGAACTGTCATCAGGTACGTAAACATTGCCTCGAAAGCCTCCGGCGGCTCGGTATGGATTATTTGGACGTATACATGCTCCACTGGCCGATTAATAAACTGGCGGTCGAACATTTCACTTCCGACCCGGCGATCATCGCATCGCCTCCGACGGTTGAAGACGCTTATGCCCAACTCAATGAGTTGAAAAAGGAGGGACTGATCCGTTCCATCGGGATGAGTAATTTCGGCCGCAGGCAGATGGAAGAGGTCGTGCGTACCGGCGTGCAGGTCGATGTCAACGAAATGTCGTACAACATCGTTTCGCGTGCCATCGAAGCCGAAATCGCCCCCTACTGCATGGAAAACCACATCAGCATCATCGGCTCGATGGGATTGCAACAGGGATTGCTGGCCGGGATTTACAGGACGCCCGACGACGTCCCCCCGCACCAGGCTCATTCGCGCCACTATCCCGACTTTCGCGGCAAAGGAACTTCACGTCACGGCGAAGCCGGTGCAGAAAAGGAACTTTTCGAGGTTGTCGATCGGCTGAGGGAAATGGCCGGTGAACTCCACGTACACATTGCCCAACTGTCCATCGCCTGGATACTGAAAAAACCGTTTATGGCCTCCACATTAGTAGGTTCACGTAATATCAATGAATTGAAAATGAATATCGAGGCCTGTTCAATGGAAATTTCCGACGAAACGGAGGCGCTGATTGACGAAATCAGTCGGCCGCTACTGGACATTCTTGGAAACAATCCCGATTATTACGAACATTCCTCGAAAAGCCGAATACACTAAATACTGGTTAGTGGTTAGTGATTAATGCGATGTAGATGGTAGCGACAGTCAGGCGAGAAGCTTTTTACTTCCCCTCTGCTCCACCTTCTACACGGGATCAGAAATGAAATCCTGGTAGAAAAAATATTCGTAATCGTTCGGAAAGTCCCATCCGGGACGAAATATCGGTAGAATGTAATATCCATTCCATTGTCCGACCCTGTACGGGGTCGAATGTCCGGAGCAGGTATATTCTTCTACCCCTATTTGAACCCTGACGGATTCTTCCTGTTTGCATCCATGGGATGGGCTTTACGTCCGATATTAGAGTTTATGTAAAGCCAAAGATTCGCACCACACAAAATTACAGGCGCCAAGCCTGCATTCGTCTTTGACGATCCTCATGTACTTAGCGATGCCTTTGTGTCTACTCTTATCCTGAAAGAAGAAACTTCCCTGCTGTCCATATTCATCGCTCACCGTTTATTGAGGTCAGGCAGTAACCAGGTAATGATGCCGAGCAGAGGCATACAGGCACATACCTGATAGACCGTTTCAATACCGTGTAAATCGGCCATTTGACCCAATACGGCGGAGGCGATGCCGGCTATCCCGAACGCAAACCCGAAAAATAGACCGGACACAAGTCCCAGTTTATAGGGGAGCAGTTCCTGCGCATACAGCAGGATGGCCGGGAAGGCGGACGATATAATCAGTCCGATGAAAAAGCTCATGATCACCGTCCAGAACAGATTGACATGCGGCATGAGCAGCGTAAAAGGCGCCGCCCCGAGAATAGATGCCCAGATGACGTATTTGCGTCCCACCCGGTCGCCGATGGGACCGCCGATCAACGTGCCGAGGGCCGTTGCGCCGAGAAAGACGAACAGAAAGATTTGCGAAGCCTGTACCGTGACATGAAATTTTTCGATCAGGTAAAAAGTATAATAGCTCGACAAACTGGCCATGTAGACGTATTTGGAAAAAATCAGCAACAGCAGGATAGAGATGGAAAAGATGACTTTGTTCAGGGGCAGCGGCGATTCCGTCCGGACTTTCATCTCACCCTGTTCCTGTCCGGAGAGTTGCAGTCGTCGCCGGTACCAGCGTCCGACCGGCAGGGCGGTAAGGATGGCGATAAACGACAGAACGGCAAAGAAAGAGACGTAACGGCGGCCATAAGGCGCGGCCAGGAAAGCCACCAGTAACGGGCCGATCGCTCCGCCCAGATTGCCTCCGACCTGAAAAAGCGACTGAGCCAGCCCGCGTCGTCCCCCGGAAGCGATCGACGTCAGCCGCGAGGCTTCGGGGTGGAGCGTGGAGGAGCCGATGCCCACCATAAAGACTGACACCATCACCCAGGGTAAGCTCGTTGCAAAGGCCAGCGACAGGAAGCCGGCCAGGGTAAAGCAACTGCCTGCGGGCAATGACCAGGGGGAAGGGTGTCTGTCATAAAACAGTCCCACGAAGGGCTGGAATACGGAAGCTGCAATCTGATACGTCAGGGTAATCAGTCCGATCTGCCCGAAACTTAGCGCCAAATCATCCTTGAGAAGGGGATAGGTGGCCGTCACGGCCGACTGCATAGCGTCATTCAATCCGTGCAGGATACTTAATGTCACCAGAATACGGATAGTTGTCCCGCTCATCTGCGGTGTTGTCGTATTTTGTCTCATAACCGCCCGCAAAGATAGGCTAAATTAATGGTAAATGATGAATGATAAATGATGAAAGCCGTCCTCTTGCTGCGGTCAGTACGGGTTTTAGCTCCATTTTTGCCGGAGAGGAGGGGGAAAGCGAGAGGGACAAGGCAATAATGGCGGTTAAAATTTTTTTTTGAGGCAGAAACAGATTGCCGCCAATCTTTTGGGCTTTTCGTCAATCAAGCAACTTCTTCTATGTGCATAGCCTGCAAGGAATAACGGATACCGATAGCGAACGATTCAGGTACAATCAAATTGTCGGCTCTGTTGAGCCTCCCTCTCAACGCCCGTTGAGCGCATCACTCAACGCCCGTTGAGTCCACCGCTCAACGCCC